>CAXTDO010000026.1:0-18229 GCA_964242315.1 uncultured Flavihumibacter sp. | reverse complement strand
TATTGTTTTTTCTATATTTTTTTTCTACTACAATTATTTCTTTTGCCTCTAATTGGTTGACGAGTGTTTGGGAATGAGCGTTTAGCCAAACGTAATGGCCTTTATCTTCGCATTGTTGGCGAAAGAAATTAACGAGTTCTTTAATTACATATGGATGTAAGCCAATTTCGGGTTCCTCAATACAAAGGAATTGGGGTTCATTAGTTTGATATACTGCAGTTAATAATGATATAATGTTTTTAGTTCCATCAGAAATCAAGTTGATTGGTAGTGGGTTAAATATATTTTTTTCAAAAACGGCCAACTCACCATTTCCATTCAAATTATTGACTTGAACTTCTACTTTGTGTAATTCAGGAATGAAAACTTGCAGCCATTCAATTATTTCTTCTTGCACTGTATCAATCTCTAATACTCTTTTAAGAACATTAACCATATTTGATGCGGATGCATCTAAAAAGCCTGATGTTGATTCTGCGGTTTTTTGTATTTCTTTATGTCCAATGAACAATCTTCTACAATTTTTAAGTAACGGCGATATGTCACTAATGGGATATGGAAACCCAATTCCCAGACTTGAACACTAATATTCTCGTGTGACTTGTTTTTAGTATAAGAATTACTAAATACATATCCATTTTCATGATCATCGAAATACGAAATTGTTAGATTTCCGTCGTATTGAATTTTTGGTTTTATGCTTTCATAACCTCCAAAAACATTAATCCATTCGTTATTCGATTCCGGGGAAGAACCAAATCGTTTTGGTAAAACCGCCAATTGTATCGCCTCAAAAATATTACTCTTCCCACTTCCATTTGGCCCTACAAAAACGGTAAACTGCTCAGGCTCATTAATCTCGATATCAATTAATGACTTAAAATTTTTAATACTGAGTTTCTTGATTTTCACAATTCGAAATTAACAGTTGTTCTTGACTTAATCACAATGAGCTTGCGTTTAAACCTGTGAGGTTGCGTTTGAATTTTATTGCAACCTGAAGGCAAACCAGCGAAGTTTGGTAAACTTTGCCAGGTTGTTCTAGGTGCGAGTTATCTGCGTTCATCAATACCCCCACGTCAAACTTCCCCAATAGCTTTGCCAGTCGGCTTTGGCATCGTCTGTAAGCTTCGTCATTTTTACGGTGCTGATCATCCATTTGCCATTGGTGTTTACATTGAATTTTATCTCGCCTTTCTCATTGGTTTTGATGTGCTGTTGTAAGGTGGTGTCTTTTATGCGGTGCCATATCCTGATATCGTAATTGACTAATGGCTTCTTGTTAAACAGTACTTTTGCAATAAGCTGCTGGTTGTTTTTTAGCTGGTAAGGATTGGATTGCGGGATGATATCGAGAGGAAGTTCCGTGCTTTGTTTGAAACAGTTATTCATTTTTGTACCCACCTGGATTAGCGTCTTCACGCTACGCTGGTAATATTCTTTGCCTGCCTTATTCGTTTCATGATTAGTGGCACGATAACTACTGGCGTTGTACAACCCATCTTCTTTAAGATAATCGTTAAACTTGCCGGCTTCCATTTCAATGAACGCGTTATTGGAGTTAAAGGTGATCATGGCAGTACCTTCATCAAACATAGCCAGTTGCAATGAGTCGCCTGTTTCCGTGGAAAGCTGTTCAGACAGGTCGTCCTTCGCATCATTGAGATATAATCTGAGGCTGTTGACCCTTTTAGAATTCCCTGTCCAGTTATCACCTTTAAAATTTTCTCCTACTTCAAAGCGGATGTTGATAGTCTCGCCCCGCTCACATATAAACTTTTCGGGTTGCAGCCAGAACTCATGGGCGGCAAGGAATAAGGTGGCAGTAAGGAACGAACATACTAGAAAAATACTTTTCCATTGGCCCATATCGTTATGATTTATTTTTTATCAATAAACGGACTGGCATTAGGGTTGTTCATCAGTTCATTCATATCCCTGTCATTATCTATTTTACCGGCAACCTCCAGCATGCGCATGTCTTTGGCATCTTTTAAAAATTCCGATGCAAATATAAAAGCATTCAGTTTTTCATTTTTGCTGAAGATGATCTCTTGACTGTTTCCTTCCCATTCTTTTAAACCCTTATCCATGTAAATAATATGATCACCCACTTCCATCACACTGTTCATGTCGTGAGTATTTACCACGGTGGTAATATTATATTCAATGGTCAGCTCCTGTATCAGCTTATCTATCACCAAAGATGTTTGAGGATCAAGACCTGAATTGGGTTCGTCACAAAAAAGATACTTTGGATTCAATACAAGGGCTCTGGCAATCCCAACTCTTTTTTTCATACCTCCACTTATCTCGGCCGGAAACTTTTTGTTTGCCTTTTCCTGTGCAACCCTGTCTAACACCTGATCTACACGCTTTCTTTTTGTACGATAAGAATCCTTTGTAAACATATCAAGTGGAAACATAACATTCTGCTCAACGGTAAGACTGTCAAAAAGCGCCGATCCCTGAAATAACATGCCTATTTCCTGTCTTATTAACTTTTTATCTTCATCCGTCATGCTGCTAAAGGCCTTGCCGTTATACAGAATCTCACCACTGTCTGGCTGAAATAGGCCGATCAGGCATTTCATTAAAACGGTTTTACCGCTACCGCTGGTTCCGATAATAAGGTTGCACTTACCATCATGCATAACCGCACTTACATCCTGGATTACGGTTTTGTCTCCGAAACCTTTTTTTAAATCTTTTACCTCAATCATATTCGGATATTGAATTACAAAATTAAAGTTATAACAATATCGCAGACAATAAATAATCTGCAAACAATATCAGGATACAGCTTACCACCACTGCTCTTGTACTGGAACGGCCTATCTCCAAAGCACCTCCTTCTACATAGAAACCGAAATATGCGGGGATACTTGATATGATAAATGAAAAAGTGTAGGCTTTGGCAAGCGCAAAGAATACGTTATAAGGCACAAAATTCTGCATCAACCCTTTATCGAATTCGTCGGGTGATAAAATGCCTGACCCTATACCGGCGATCCTGCCGCCTAAAATGCCCAGTCCGGTTGCTATCACCACCAGCATCGGAATAACCAGCATCGCTGCCACAATTTTTGGCAGCACCAGGTAGGCTTTTGTATTGATACCCATGATTTCAAGTGCATCTATCTGCTCACTCACCCGCATATTGCCTAATTCACTGGCTATCTTGCTTCCTACTACACCTGCCAGCACAATGCATACAAGTGTTGGAGCAAACTCAAGTATCACCGTATCGCGAACAATCTGCGCTATAGATGATTTTGGGATGAGCGGACTCACCAATTGATACGCCGTTTGAACTGCAGAAACTGCACCGATAAAAAAGGAAATAATGGCAACGATGCCTAACGAGCCTATTCCGATATCAGAACACTGGTGCATGAATTCTTTCCAGTACACTTTATAGTTTTCAGGGCGGGTGAACATGCCTTTAATAAAAAGCAAAAAGCGACCGATCTCGGTAAATAGTTTCATGTGTGATATGAATTTAGAGCATTACTGCCATTTTATAACTACTGAGTTAACGGTTAGTTGTTAATGGTGAGTTGTTAATTAACAATTCACCATTAACAACTAACCGTTAACTCAGTGGTTATAAAAACTTATTGTTTTTTCAACCGCTTCCACCAGGAGGAACGTTTCTCGATCTCTTCTATAGAAGCCTTACATTTTATCTGCGCATCAACGACTGCTATTAGTGCCATATTGTATATGCTTCTTACCGAACTTCCCAGTTGCAATACGTGAACAGGCTTTTTTAGTCCCAATAAAATTGGGCCGATCGCATCGGCGCCACCCACTTCTTTCAATAAATTGTAAGCAATGTTCCCTGCCGCCAGATTGGGAAAGATGAGTGTGTTTACATCCTGGTCTGCCAGTTCACTGAAAGGATAATTGTCCCGCATGATCTCCGTATTAAAAGCCATGCTGGCCTGCATTTCACCATCAACAATTAAAGAAGGGTTTCTTTTTTTTACTATCTCCCTTGCCCTGGCAACCATCTGCGCTTCAGGACTATTACTGCTGCCAAAGTTTGAGTAACTCAGCATGGCTATACGGGGTACCACATTAAAGTTACGCACTTCTTTTGCCACCATCAACGTAATATCGGCCAGTTCTTCGGACGTGGGGTTGAAGTTAACGGTTGTGTCTGCCAGGAAAAGCGGACCTTTTTTAGTAAGCAGCAAATACATACCAGCTATCTTCTTTACTCCGTCTTCAGTGCCGATAATCTGTAAAGCAGGGCGGATAGTATCCGGATAGTTTTTAGTAAGGCCGGAGATCATGGCATCTGCATCACCGGTTTCCACCATCATGCAACCAAAATAATTTCGGTCGAACATTTCTTTAAGCGCCTCGTAATGATTTACGCCACGACGTTGCCTTTTGCGGAAATAAAGCTCCCCATATTCTTTTCTCTTGGCTTCCTGCTCATCGCTTGAGGGGTTGATGATCGGCAGGCCTTCAATATCTATCCTGTTTTCAAGAGCTATGGTGCGAATTTTATTTTCATCTCCCAGGAGTATAGGATAAGCCACGGCTTCATCAAACACAATCTGGGCAACCTTTAATACTTTGATATTATCGGCTTCAGCAAAAACAAGCCTGCGTGGTTCGCGTTTGGCTTTACTACCGATGGCACGGAGCAACTGATTGTCCAATCCTAACCGGCGATTTAATTCTTCAGAATATACATCCCAGTTTTCAATATGCTTTTGTGCTACGCCGCTTTCCATGGCTGCCTTAGCCACTGCCGGTGCTACGGTTACCAGTAAACGTGGATCAAGCGGTTTGGGAATGATATAATTTGCACCAAAAGATATTGTCTTTTCGTTATATGCCAGGTTCACGATATCGGGCACAGCAGATTTAGCCATTTCAGCCAATGCGTGCACGGCTGCCAGCTTCATGGCTTCATTAATTCTGGTGGCTCTAACGTCGAGCGCTCCACGAAAAATAAAAGGAAACCCCAATACGTTGTTAACCTGGTTAGGGTAATCGCTGCGGCCGGTAGCCATAATGATATCCTTTCTTGCAGTGGTGGCCGTTTCGTATGGTATCTCGGGATCAGGATTTGCCATAGCAAATACGATCGGATTTTTTGCCATGCTTTTTACCATATCCGCAGTTACTACATTACCTACACTAAGGCCTACGAATACATCAGCATCTTTCAGCGCATCGGCCAGCGTAGCTTCAGGACTGGCATTGGCAAACTGAATTTTATTTTCTTCCAGGTCAGTTCTGCCTGCATGGATAGCGCCATCTTTATCAAACATGGTAAAGTTTTCAGGCCTTGCACCCAATGCTTTATACAATAATACACAGGCCATCGCTGCTGCACCGGCGCCATTGATCACAAACCTTACTTTACCGATCTTTTTCTTTTGTAGTTCCAGTGCATTCAGCAATGCAGCACTGCTGATAATTGCAGTACCATGCTGGTCATCGTGCATTACCGGGATCTTCAGTTGTTCCTTAAGCTTTTGTTCTATATAAAAACATTCGGGGGCTTTAATGTCTTCTAGATTTATTCCACCAAAAGTAGGCTCCAGTGATTTTACTATCTGCACAAACTTCTCTGGATCGGTTTCATTGATCTCTATATCGAACACGTCAATATCTGCAAAAATTTTAAACAGCACTCCTTTACCTTCCATCACCGGCTTGCTGGCTTCGGGACCAATATTTCCTAATCCCAGAACTGCCGTTCCGTTGCTGATAACACCTACCAGGTTTCCCCTGGCGGTATATTTATACACTTCTTCAACATTATGAAAAATTTCTTTGCAGGGTTCGGCTACTCCGGGAGAGTAAGCAAGCGAGAGGTCGCGTTGTGTTTTGGCATCTTTGGTAGGAACTACTTCAATTTTTCCAGGCCTTCCTTTGGAGTGATAATCCAAAGCCTGTTCCTTTCTAAGTTCTTTTTGCATAATTTGGTTTTTCGTCCTGTCTGGAAACAAAGGTATGTTGTTTCAGCTTTCAGGTATGAGGTATGAGGTGTGAGGTATGAATGATCAATTATTAATTATTAACGGTTAGATGCTGTATTAAAGTTTTTTGATAGTAGAAACGGTTCAATTAATCATTAATCATTCAATCGTCGCTCCTAACCAGGCCATTATGCCCATGCCTGTTTCGATAGCGTTTTCATCTACATTGAAGGTGGGTGTGTGAACGCCGGAAACAATACCTTTTTCTTTATTCATAACGCCCAGGCGATAAAAGCATCCGGGTATTACCTGCGAATAGTAGCCAAAATCTTCAGCGCCCATTCTCAGTTCGGTTTCAAATACGTTACTATCTCCTAAAAAAGTTACAGCCTGTTTTCTGGCCATGGAATTAAGCGGTTCATTATTAAACACGGTCGGGTAGCCAACGTCGATGTGCAGGTCAATTTCTGCTCCCATGCTGTGAACCAGTTCGGTGGCATTTTTACGGATGAGTTCATGCGCATGAAAGCGCCAGGCCTCATCCATGGCCCGAAAAGTACCCATCAGTTTCACTTCACTGGGTATTACGTTGGTAGTATAGCCGCCCTGGAATGAGGTGATTGATAATACCGAAGGTGAAAACGGATCCCTGTTCCGGCTGATGATCTGCTGGAGGGCCACTACAAGGTGAGAGGCTATCAGGATGGTATCCCTGGTTAAGTGCGGTGCTGCTGCATGTCCGCCTTTGCTTTTTATGTTGATGTAGATCTCATCGGCGCTGGCCATTACCTTACCGCCCCGGAAGCTCAGTTTACCTGCTTCCAGGCTGGGATGAACATGTAAGCCGAAAATGGCAGAGGGCGCCGGGTTGTTCAACACGCCTTCTTTGATCATAATGCTGGCTCCACCCGGGTTGCGTTCCTCGCCTGGTTGAAAGATTAATTTGATGGTACCCTCCCACTCGTCCTTTAAAGCGTTCAGTATTTTGGCGGCTCCAAGCAATACCGAGGTATGAACATCATGTCCGCATGCATGCATGACGCCTTCATTTTTTGATTTGTAAGGAACTTCATTCTCTTCTTTAATAGGAAGTGCATCCATGTCGGCACGGAGCGCTATTGTTTTCATCTCAGGATTTTTACCCTGAATAATTCCTACAACACCGGTAGTAGCCTTTATTTCAAAAGGAATGTTTAGTGAAGATAATTGATGCTGAACCAGCAGTGAAGTTTCGAATTCCTTGTAACTTAATTCAGGGTTTGCATGAAGTTGACGGCGCACATCAATAAATTCGGGAGCATATTGTTTTGCAAGCTGATGTATCTTTTCTTTCAACATAATTTTAATGATTAATGGTTAATGATTAATTATTAATTGTAAGTGATTAATCGTTAACGATGCATCCCACCATTAATAATTAACCATTAATCATTAATCATTACTCCACCGTTTCAATCTCCGGTCTTACTTCAATTACATCTCTTACAATAAATATATTACCGGGAAAATCTCCGGACATGCTCGACAGGTATTCTTCGGCTTCCTGTCTTGTTTTAAAATTGCCCACTTTTAAGCGGAAGTAAGGCGACTGGTACTGTATATAGGCTTTTAGCTCGGGGTACAACTGATATACTTTAGTTTTTGCGTCGATGGCGGCTTTGCGGTCATTGGTATTGATTACCTGTATCCTAAAGCCTGGCATGTTGCGGCGGTTGGCACGGGTTGTTTCTTCGTTTATCTGTGCCTGTTTTTTAATCAGCAGGTTAATGCGCGGGTCTTTAATAATAGTCACCGAAGTGGAATCGGTTTGCGCAGAAGCTTTAAAAGTGACTGCCAGAATTAAAAGGAACAAAATCTGTTTCATATGTTTACTTGTGGCAGCGAAGGTAGTAAATAGCTGTCAGTATAAGTTCCGGCAACGCGGGCGTAGCATTTTTACCTAAACAATTGAAAAATGGGCAATTTGTTCATTCCTGACAAAGCATCGGTTTGCTTAAACTCTTTAATATTTCAAGGTTTGTTCAGGTAAGATGTGCTCTTGAAATGTGCGGCCGATTAAAGATCTTCCATTATTAAAAATTATTGCACTACTTTTATCGGTGTTAATCGCTTAAACTGGAACTTATGGAAAAAAGAGTACTTGGAATTATTCTCTCTATATTAGGTATTGTCGGACTTATTCTCGCTGCCGTTAACTTTATGAATGGTGGCAGTGGCTCAAAAAACATAAAAGAGATATTAATTTACAGCATACTTGGAGCTATTTTCTTTTTCGCCGGAATAGGTCTTGTGCGGAACACTAAAGATAAAGCCACATAGGGTTTTATAAATATATTATAGAACACCATTAACTTTATTAACGATAGCCACGCTGGCGCTGCATCCAAGCCTGTCAGCCCCTGCTTCTACCAAAGCTTTCGCAAAGTCGTACTCCCTGATGCCACCGGAAGCTTTTATTTTAACGTTTGCGGGCAGATGTTTGCGCATCAATTTAACCGCTTTTACACTGGCACCTTTTTCAGCATAACCTGTGGAGGTTTTCATGAAATCGATACCCAGCGTTCCAATCGTATTACAACAATTAATAATCTCATCATCAGTTAATATTCCGCTTTCAATGATTACTTTCAGGATTTTGTTTTTTTTATGCACCACATCAACCAATAACTTCACTTCTTTTTGCAGATAGTCCCAGTCTTCCATCCGCAATGCTATCAGGTTAATTACCATATCCAATTCATCTGCCCCATCTACCAACGCCAAAATTGCTTCCGACAATTTTGCTTCGGTAGCAGCGTAACCAAAGGGGAAACCTATAACAGTAGCGATCTTTACTTCCACAGGCGCCAGTAAAATCTTAGCCCTCCGTACAAACGGAGGAGGCACACATACTGCCGCGAAATTATATGCTGCCGCTTCAGTACATAATTTTTTTATTTCGTCTATAGTACTCGTAGGCTTTAACAGCGTATGATCAATAAGTTGTGACAAATTCATATATGCGAAGCCTGTAGTTTGATATGAAAAAAAATAAAATTAATCATTCCAATTATATTATGTCCTTAATTTGCAGTTCCATTCGCAAAAATTAGATCAATTATACAAGTATGAGAAAATTAAATCCGATATCGCCGGGTAGGAGATTGCTGTTACTTCTTGCAGGTATCTTCTCTTTAAATTATGGTTTTACTCAGGTTACCTTTCCCGTTAATGATGTGGCCGAACCAAAAGAGGGCTGTTACGGTTTAACGCACGCTACAATTGTCAAGGATGCGCAAACTACTCTTACAGATGCTACCATGTTGATAAGAAAGGGTAAAATTGTTGAGATAGGAACCAAGGTAACCCTACCTAAAGATGCAGTGGTAATCGATTGTAAGGGAAAATATATATATCCCTCTTTTATTGATATTTACAGCGATTACGGCATGCCGGTACAACAACGGACCACTACCGGATTTAACTTCCGTGCTCCAGGTCAAATTACCAGCAACACAAAAGGAGCCTACAACTGGAATCAGGCAATTAAACCTGAAACGGATGCCATTCAGGTTTTTGTTGCAGACAATGCAAAGGCAAAACAATACCGCGAATCAGGATTCGGCACGGTGCTCACCCATATGAAGGATGGTATTGCAAGAGGTACCGGCGCCATGGTTACTTTGGCTGATGAAAAAGAGAACCTGGTGATGATCAAAGAAAAGGCATCTGCCCATTACTCACTTGAAAAAGGCACTTCTACTCAAAGTTATCCTTCATCTTTAATGGGCAGCATAGCACTGCTGCGTCAAACTTATCTCGATGCACAGTGGTATAAAAGCAAACCCGCCGGTGAAGGTGTTAATTTAAGCCTGGAAGCCTGGACGGCCAATCAAAGCCTGCCACAGATTTTTGATGCGGCCGATAAATGGAATGATATCAGGGCAGACAGGATCGGAGATGAATTTGGTGTTCAATACATTATCAAAGCAGGCAGGAATGAATACCAGCGTATTAAAGAAATTGCTGCTACCAAAGCTACTTTTATAGTACCGGTTGACTTTCCGGAAGCGCTGGATGTAGAAGATCCCAACGACGCACGTCTTGTTTCTTTGAGCGATATGAAATCCTGGGAAATGGCGCCCTCAAATCCGGCGGCTATGGAAAAAGCAGGCATCCCTTTCGTATTAACCGCTGCAGATTTAAGAAGTGTCAGTCAGTTTATGACCAGCCGGCGTAAGGCTTTTGATTATGGCTTAACAGAAGCCAGGGCTTTTGATGCATTAACTAAATCTCCTGCAACCCTCATGGGCGTTTACGACCAGGTTGGTAGCCTGGAAGCAGGTAAACTGGCGAATTTTTTGATAACAACCGGACCGGTTTTCAATGAAAAAACGGTTATTCTGCAAAACTGGGTACAGGGTATTAAATATGCCGTAAAAGAAGATGACTGGACAGATATCAAAGGCATCTATAATTTAACCATCACATCTGCCAGTGGCAATACATCTAATTACATCTTGCACGTAAAAGGCGCCAGCACTGCGTCTGTTGTTGCCAAAGACACATTAACTACAAGATTCAATTATGACGGCGGACTTATAAAATTCAGTTTTTCCAATGCACCGGTACCAAGAAGGCAAGGTGGCGGCGGTGGTGCAAATCCTGCTGATTCCGGTCGCAGTAATAACTTTACACAAGGACCTGGTGGTTTTAGAGGCGGCGGCGCTGCCGGCGCTTCCACACGTTTGAGCGGCACCAGCAGCGGAACTACCTGGCAGGGTAACGGAGAAGATTCTGCAGGCGGGAAAGTTCAATGGACCGCCGTTTGGGTAAAATCCACATCGGCAACCGATAGCGCACGCCGCAGACAACCTGTAAGGATTGGAAGAGTAAAATTTCCTTTTGACGGATATGGCTGGGATTCATTGCCGAAACAGCAAACATTGTTGCTGAAAAATGCTACTGTGTGGACAGGCGAAAAGGAAGGCCGCCTTGAAAATACAGACGTATTGCTCAAAAATGGCAAGATAGCCCAGGTAGGAAAAAACATCACTGATGCTACCGCAAGGGTTATTGATGCCACCGGCAAATATGTTACAGCCGGAATTATTGACGAGCATTCTCATATTGCTGCAGCATCCATCAATGAAGGCGGACAATCAGTAACATCAGAAGTAAGGATCGCAGATAACCTCAATCCCGAAGATGTAAATATCTACAGGCAGCTAAGCGGTGGTGTAACAACATCACATATCCTGCATGGCTCTGCCAATACTATCGGCGGACAAACACAGCTTATAAAGTTACGGTGGGGTGCAGACGATGAAGGCCTCAAGTTTAAAAACTCAGATCCATTTATAAAATTCGCATTGGGCGAGAATGTAAAGAGAACCACCTTAACCCAGGGAAATAACCGTTTTCCTGATACACGTATGGGTGTGGAGCAGGTGCTGGTAGACGCTTTTCAAAGAACAAGAGATTATGAAAAAGCATTGAACGATGCAGCTACAGCTAACAAAAAGAAAGGCGCTACGCCGGTAGTAGTGAGAAGGGATCTTGAACTTGATGCGCTTCTGGAAATATTGAATAAGAGAAGATTTATTACAGCGCATTCCTACATTCAAAGTGAGATCACCATGCTGATGCGGGTGGCCGAAAGATTCGATTTCAGGGTAAATACTTTTACGCATATACTGGAAGGTTATAAAGTGGCTGACAAAATGAAAGCACATGGCGCCAATGCTTCCACCTTCTCCGACTGGTGGGCATATAAGATGGAAGTACAGGATGCTATACCTTATAATGCGGCTTTAATGCAGCAGGTAGGACTGAACGTTTGTATCAATTCGGATGATGCTGAAATGGCGCGCCGCCTGAACCAGGAAGCGGCAAAAGGGGTAAAGTATGGCGGGCTGTCGGAAGATGATGCGTGGAGAATGGTAACTATAAATCCTGCCATAGCGCTGCACGTGAACGACCGTGTTGGAAGCATTAAAGTTGGTAAAGATGCAGATGTGGTAGTATGGAACGATAACCCGTTAAGCATCTATGCCAAACCGGAACAGACCATTGTTGACGGTACCATTTATTTCGATAAAGACCATGATTTGGAATTACGCAAGCAGATCGCTGCAGAACGTAACCGCCTGGTGCAGAAAATGCTGGGAGAAAAAAGAAGCGGCGCTCCGGTGCAGCCGGCAATCCCAACAATGCAGGTATTGTTAAGCTGTGGAGATCACCAGCACCGCGAAGGCTTAACCACTGTGGATCTGGAAGACGTAAATGATAATAATTAAAAAAACAGACATGAAAAAAATACTTCTTTCGATAAATCTTTTGTTGGTGATAACGGGTAATATCATGGCTCAGGATGATGTGTATCCTACTAAAGCCGAAACCGGTCCTATTGCAATCACCAACGGAACCATTCATATCGGCAACGGTCAGGTAATCAACAATGGCATCATTGAAATAAACAATGGTAAAATTGTATCGGTAAAAGAAGCCGGCGCGGCCACAACACCTGGCGCACAGATAATTGATGCCAAAGGCAAACAGGTGTATCCGGGTCTGATTCTGTCGGTAACGGATCTTGGTCTGAAGGAAATCGGAAGCGGTGTCAGAGGAACCAACGATTTTGATGAATTAGGAGAGTTTAACCCCAGCGTACGCTCAATCGTGGCATATAATACCGACTCTAAAATTATCAATACATTAAAAGCCCAGGGCATCTTGCTTGCCGGAATAACACCGGGAGGTGGCGTGATTTCAGGATCTTCTACCGTAGTTCAACTGGATGCCTGGAACTGGGAAGATGCTACCTACAAAATGGATAATGCCATGCATATGGATATGCCTACCCTGATCAGTCGGCCTACACGCCGGGGTGGGGGTGGATTTCCGGCCGGAAGGAATCTGGAAGGCGGTTCAGCAGATCCACTGAAGCTGGGAATGGAACGTATAGGAAAAATAAAAGATTTTTTCAGGCAGGCTAAATCATATAAAGATGAGCCGGTTCATAAACAGATCAATTTAAAATACCAGGCGGTACAACCCTTATTCGATAAAAAACAGAAATTGTTTATTCACTGCGACCAGGTAAAACAAATGCTGGTAGCTATTGATTTTGTAAAAGAATTTGGTTTCGACGTGGTGATTGTGGGTGGCAGCGAAAGCTGGCAGATAGGCTCCCTGCTAAAACAGAATAACATTGCCGTAGTATTACAGGACGAGCACAGCTTACCTACCACAGAAGACGATGATGTAGACCAGCCCTATAAAACACCTGGCATGTTACAAAAAGCAGGCGTGCTGTTTTCACTAAATGATAACAATGGAGAAACAAGGTATCGCAACCTGGCCTACAATGCCGGAACTGCCGCAGCTTATGGCCTGGGAAAAGAAGGCGCCCTGCAGGCAATTACACTAAACGCTGCCAGGATTTTAGGGGTAGATGATAAAACAGGTTCCATTGAAGTAGGCAAGGATGCCAACATCGTTATAAGCGAGGGCGATATCCTGGATATGAAATCCAGTAACGTTACTCATGCGTTTATCCAGGGAAGAATGGTTGACCTCAATAATAAGCAGAAGCAGTTGTATGAAAGATACAAAGGCAAGTACCAGTTGAAACCGTTTTGATTGTTGTACGCAGACGCGGAGGCTTAAAATCAAACCTATAAGGTTTTAAAAACCTTATAGGTTTAAAAGCTCTTCCAGATGCCCTTCATTAAAATCTTTCAACTCCGCTATTTTAATATCTGCAGCTCCCCATTTCTTATGGTTGAACTGAATGGGTTCGGGAACCGCTACGCAATACATACGCGAAGCTTTCGCAGCAATGATTCCATTGAAGGAATCTTCAAAGCAAATACATTGAAGGGGAGATACGCCTAACTTTTCGGCGCAATTCATATAAACCTGTGGATGCGGTTTACCATGAAGCAGTCCCTCGGCAGACGAAAAACCATCAAAATAATCCCTTATACCCAGCTTTTCCGTTACTACGTCAATCAACCGCACGGGCGATGAGGTGGCAAGACCAATCTTAAAATTTCTCTCTTTAAAAAAGTTCAAAATATAATTTGTACCCGAAAAAGAAATACCGTTTTTTCGAATCAACTCAATGGCCGTATCTTCGATGAACTTTATAGTGGACGGTGCATGTTTTATATTAACCACGTAGTGATTAAACCAGTATTCAATCCATTCGGGTGTTCTTAACCCGGTTGAGGTGCGGTATTGATCAAGAGTGAGACTGATATTAAATTGTTGCAGCGCTTCCATACCCGCCTCTTGCCAATGCGGTTCGGAATCGATCAGTAATCCATCCATATCGAAAATTACAGTGTTTAGCACGGTATCGTTTTTGATGGCGTCAAAGATACAGGATGATGCTTTTAACTGAGTATCAAATGCTGATGAAAATTAATATAGATTCGTTAAACTGATTGTTCAGCCTAAATTTTATGTGTATGAGTTCCTTTAGCGAACGATTGAAAAACATACAACTGATTCGTAAATTTATATATGCTGCTGTAGGCATATTTTCTTACCCGGCGCTCTGCCTGGTAAACCGTTTACACATTAAAGGCACAGAACACATCAGGAACCTTCCCAAGACCAATGTATTGTTTGTAAGTAACCATCAAACCTATTTTGCAGATGTAATAACCTTCTTGCACATTTTCGCGGCAGTAAAGTGGGGAAAGGAGAACAGGTTAGGAATTCCTTATTATCTGTTAAATCCATTTACGCGGGTATTTTATGTGGCAGCAGAAGAAACCATGCGGGGAAGCTGGATCAGTCGCTTGTTTACACTCGCCGGCGCTATTACCGTTAAAAGAACCTGGAAGGAAAACGGCGGCGAAGTAAGAAAGGGACTCGACCCCTCAGACACCCGCAAAATATACCGTGCATTGGAAAAGAACTGGGTGATTACTTTCCCCCAGGGAACTACCAAACCCTTTGCTCCCGGCAGAAAAGGAACAGCCCATATTATCAAAATGAACCGGCCGATAGTAATACCCGTAGTGATCGGCGGATTCTGGCGCGCATTTGATAAAAAAGGCTTAAGACTAAAAAAAACAGGCACCCCTTTATCTGTTACCTTCAAGGAGCCGATGGTGATAAACTATGATGCGTCGTCTGATAGCATCCTTGAAGAAATAATGACCGTCATCGAGCAGAGCAAGGAATGCATGATGAAAGGACCACATCACTGGGTAACACAGAAATCGAAGATTGTGTGAAGCATAATGGTTAATGATTAATTATTAACCATTAAACAACGCCTTCAGCTCGCCTGCATCTTCGGGTTTCATCTTTCCACCCAGCACCAATCTTACCTGTCTTCTTCTTAAAGCCCCTTCGAATAACCGCTGTTCATCTTCGGTTTCAGGAATTACACCCGGAACTTCCTGTGATTTTCCGGAAGTATCCAGTGCTACAAAAGTAAAATAGGCTTCATTGCTTTTGTATTTTCTTTGCTGAAGGGGATTCTCACCCCACACATTTATATGTACTTCCATAGATGTATTAAAAGCACGCGATACTTTAGCTTCTATATGTACCACATTTCCCAGCAATATGGGCACATGAAAGGAGAGATTATCAACGGATGCCGTAACTACCGGTGTAGCACAATGTTTCATGGCGGCCAGTGCTGCCGCAATATCCATCCAGTACATCAGTCTTCCTCCCATCAGATTACCAAAAGTATTGGTATCGTTAGGGAGCACCAGTTCGGTCATTGCCACAAATGATTCTTTGGCCGTTTTTACTCTTAATTCCATAGATAAATTTTGGTAAAGATAAATTGTCTGAACTGTGATTTATTTGATTTAATGAAGACTATGAGTTGTTTCATAGTTTTCGTTAAATCAAATAAATCACAGTTCAGACAATTACTACACGACAATGCTGACACATTCTTTCAAAAAGCCATCATCAACATCAGCACCAATGCCAGGTGCATCCGGAAGCCCTACAAAAAAGCCATTAAATGTAACGCCACCAACTACCGGATCTGTTTTGTGACCGAGCATACAGGTATCCATATCGTAAAAAGCAATGTTCTTGTTCGCTGACGCAAAATGAGCAAATGCAGTCAGGGCTACCCTGCTTTCCAGCATACCACCCATCATACATTGCATCCCATGTTGGGCTGCTACTTCGTTAATTTTTAATGCTTCCAATATGCCGCCTGATTTGGAAAACTTTATGTTGATATAAGAACAGGAATCAGTAGCAATCATCCGCATGGCATCATGGTGGTTGAAGACACTTTCATCAGCCATGATTGGCACAGGGGATATTTTTTTCAAAGCCGGCAGTTTATGATCGTACCAGTGGCGCATTGGTTGCTCGCAAAACTGGACGTTAAAAGGTTTCATAGCTGTTAATGCATAAGCGGCGGATTCATATTCCCATCCCTGGTTGGCATCAATCCTCAAAGTGATTGCTTCGCCTACTGCTTCCCGTATGCGTCTGACTCTTTCCACATCATCCTCTTTATCTTTTCCCAGTTTTATTTTGATGACGGTTACGCCTTTAGATATATAATCTATGGCGGTGGTTGACATCTTTGCCGGCTCATCGATGCCAATGGTTAGATCTGTTTCCATTATTTTTTTCTCACCACCTAAAAAACGGTAGAGGGGTAGTCCGGCAGCTTTGGCGGCAATATCATGCAACGCCATGTCGAAGGCGCTTTTGATGGTAGCATTAAAAGCGGTGAAAGCGTGCAGTTCACTCATCCGGTCTTCTATCTGCAGGGGATCCTTTTCTTTCCAGATAGCAGCAAAATCTTTTGCCATTTCGAAGCAGGTAGCCTGTGTTTCGCCAACGATCATTGGAAAGGCGGAACATTCACCTGCTCCGTAATATCCTGCATCTGTATGTATTCGTATAAAAATGTTCTGTGCAAAATGCATGGTTCCGGTAGCTATCGTGAACGGATGCATCGGAATGCTGAATTTATAAATTTCCGTATGGGTGATTTGCATGAGGCAAAAGTAGGTTGGAATTATTAATGATTAATGATTAACGGTTAATGAAAAACTAGTCATTAATAATTAATCATTAATAAAAACCGTTCAGCGTTATCTAAATGTTTCTCCTTCTTTTCAGCGGGCATTTTATCAAATGTTTTAAGCAACATGCCCAATCGCAGGTTCTTTGAAAAGAAATCGCGGTGCACATGCATGAAACGCCAGAAGAGTCCGTCCCATATCTCCTGCCAGGGACCTTTTTCGTAATCACCCATCTTGACCAGATAGTTGCTGCCGCTGATATAAGGCTTCGTCATCATCAATCCGCCATCGGCAAACTGTGTCATGCCATAAGTGTTCGGCACCATTACCCAGTCGTAGCTATCAATATACATTTCCATAAACCATCTGTACACTTCATCGGGATCGAATTCGCATAAGAGCATAAAGTTTCCCATCACCATTAACCTTTCGATATGATGCGTGTAGCCGGTGGCAATGATTTTTTTTATAACATTATCAACAGGAACAATTCCTGTTTCTCCCGTCCAAAAGCTTTTAGGGATCTTTCTGGTAAAATGCCAGTAATTGTTAGTGCGCTGCCTGCCACCTTCTCTTTCATAAACGATTCGGATATATTCTCTCCAGCCAACGATCTGCCTGATATATCCTTCCAGTGAATTTAATGGAATGTTGTATTCACCTGCCGCCGATATTGCTTTGTCAATCACCTCCTGCGGATTTAGTAGTCCGGTGTTGAGCATCGGCGTTAATACGGAATGATGTAGAAAATGTTCTTTGTTCACAATGGCATCTTCGTATATGCCAAAGTGTTGAAAGCGGTGTTGCAAAAAATCATCCAGCCATATAGAAGCTTCTTTAAAAGTGGTAGGGTAAAATCCCCGTTCGTTCTTTTCTGACAACGGTCCGTCAGCGCCATAATTGTTGCTGAAATGCAGATTGACATATTGTCTTGCCTCTTTTACAAAATCATTCTCTTCAGGGAAGCTGACAGCAGGCGGTTTATGCTGTTTTGGAAACCGCAACCGGTTCTCCGCATCATAGCTCCACTTGCCCCCTTCCGGCTGGTTGTTGACAGTAAGCAATAATTTTCGTTGCTTCCTTTGCCAGATATAAAAGTCTGTTTGAAAATAAGTCTTTTTTGTGTCGAAGAATGTCTTCACACCGTTCATGGTGTTTAAAAAATTAGGTGTGTTATACCATCTCTTTTTTACAGCATGTTTGTTGCAGCTTTTAGCAATTCTTTTTTCAAGCCAGTCGTCTACTACCTCCGCATAATGTATCTCC
>CAXTDO010000025.1:0-18402 GCA_964242315.1 uncultured Flavihumibacter sp. | reverse complement strand
TAGCAATACAGCTTACAGCCGGCCCCCCCCAGTAGCATTTCTATAATTAAACGCTATATTTGTAACAGATCCCTAAAATGGGGGTTTGTAAAATATAAGTGAAAAGAATCTGAGCGGCAGGAAGTTTAATTTGTTTGATTCTAATATTGGAATATAGGTGTGTCACTCATATAAAGCAGCATTATAAGTGCTGCTTAGCAATTCATAGTCAGTAACGTGTGCGACGCAACCGAACTTTTATCCTTTTGCTACTGCCTGATATTTTTCCCTTTTTACCTATTGTATAATATTAAATATCTATTTAAATATGGGATGCAGCAGTTGTGGAACCGGAACACCAAACGGATGTAAAAGTAATGGAGGATGTAGCACAGGCGGATGTAACCGCCTGAACGTGCATGACTGGTTACTTAATCTTCCATTTGCCGGCCCTGAGAGTAATTGTAAAGTAATTGAGATGTCTTTCAATAACGGAAGCCGTAAAGATTTTTATCGTAATAACACACTGCAGTGGTTCGAAAAAGGTGAAATGATCGCTATCGAAGGTATAAGTGGCTTTGATGTGGGAGAGGTTTCGCTTAGCGGAGAAATGGTAAGACTTCAGATGAAAAAGAAGGGGGTAAACGAGTTCAGTTCGGAAATGAAAAGGGTGCTCCGCCGCGCCACTGAAAAAGATCTGGAAGTAATGCGTCATAATAAGGCCAGGGAAAAAGATGCTGTAATACGTGCCAGAGCCATTACCCGTCAACTGAAGCTGGACATGAAGATGTCGGAAGTAGAATTTCAGGCAGATGGGCGTAAGGCCACTTTCTTTTATATCGCCGATGACCGTGTGGATTTCAGGGAATTGATCAAAATACTTGCTTCTGAATTTAAAGTAAAGGTTGAAATGCGGCAGATAGGCGCCAGGCAGGAAGCCGGAAAAGTTGGTGGAATCGGAAGTTGCGGACGGGAATTGTGTTGCAGCACCTGGCTTACAGATTTTAAAAGCGTGAATACAACAGCAGCCCGTTATCAGAATTTATCCATCAATCAAACGAAACTAAGCGGGCAATGCGGGCGTTTAAAATGCTGCCTTAATTATGACCTGGATATTTACCTTGATGCTTTGCAGCATTTTACTGAAAATGCTGATACTATACAGGTAGCCAGAGGAACGGCTATTCTTATTAAGAAGGATATATTTAAAAACCTGATGTGGTATATTTTGCAGGAAAGCAACAAACATTACCCGCTGACCATTGAAAGGGTGAAGAAGATTAAACTGTTAAATAGTCAGGGCATTATACCGGAAGAGCTGGAACCGGTAGAAGTAACCACGGGTAAACCCAAAGAAGTTGAACCCGAATTTGTTGATGTTGTAGGCCAGATTAGTTTGCAGGCTCTTGACAAATCTGATCGTAAAAAAAGGCAGCAAAATGAAAGGCCGTCAAAAGAACAAAAAGATGGCAGGCGTCCGGGTAATACAGGCAATCAAAGGCCTGTTCAGGGCCCGCAAAGTCCTCAAAAACAGCAGGGACCTCAGCCAGCTCCAAGACAGCAGGCACCGCAAGGCCCACCGAAGCCCAACCAGCAGGGCCCCTTAAAACAGCCAGCATCTCAGCAAAGAACCGAAAGACCACAAAACACACAAGGTGCTCCCAAGCCACCCATTAACCAGGGAGCCCCAAGACCGCAGAATAATCAGGGACCATCAAAACCACCGCAGCAACGGCGTGATCCACGTAATCCACGTGATATTAAAGATCAGGCTGCACCGAGTGACAATAAACCGCCGGTGGACGATAGTAAATAATATAATGTTGTTGAGCTAAATAATATTCAATATTCAACTTTCAACTCTCAATGTTCAATGTTCAATAAAAACGATGTTTATTTATTGAACATTGAATATTGAATATTCAAGTGCTTAAATGCTTAAAGTCAACGACCTTAAACAACCAACAAAAATTATCTTATTTTCAACAATAACTTTAACTACATCTATTCAAATCAATTTAATAATTTAGCGTATTAAATTTAATTCATATGGCTATTTTGAAATCTGGTAATCCCGCTTTAAATGATAAAACGTTTGAGAAGGGATATGCGCTGTCTGATTCTGAAGTAATGACGGAGCGCGGAACACTGAATAAATTTTTCCTTTTATGTGTTTTAGTAATAGCATCGGCTTCCTGCACCTGGAGCGCTGCGACAGGAGGAAAAGATATTACCTCATGGATCTGGATTGGTGCATTGGGTGGTTTAGGAGTTGCTATTGTAACCATCTTTAAACCTGTCTGGTCTCCTTTTCTTGCCCCGATTTATGCGTTATTGGAAGGATTGTTTGTCGGTGGCATCTCTGTAACCTACAATCATATTTTTGATAAAATTGCGCCGGGTATTATTATGCAGGCGGTAGCACTGACATTTGGCACCGTAATTTCCATGTTTTTATTATACAGGTTCAGGATTATCAAGGCTACGGAAAGATTTAAATCCGTAATAATGATTGCTACCGGAGGTATAGCCATCTTTTATCTGATAAGTCTGGGACTAAGTTTTTTTAACGTGAATATCGGATTTCTTCATGAAGGAAGCACCCTGGGGATTGTTTTTTCTCTCGTGGTGGTTGGCATAGCAGCATTGAATCTCATTCTTGATTTTGACAGGATTGAAACCGGTGCATCGGTAGGCGCCCCTAAATACATGGAATGGTATGGGGCCTTTGGACTTATTGTAACTATTGTATGGTTATATCTTGAAATATTGAGGTTACTTGCAAAATTAAATAGCAGGAATTAGGTAGTAGTGTTCTGCTGGATCTAATAATTTGAAGCCGGATAAATCCCGGCTTTTTATTTAATATCTATTTTTATGATTGTAAACGTTCTGTAAAACTTGTTGCCAGCTACAATCTCTTTATCATATATAAAAATAAAAAAACTATTATTAATATGTTAATTGATAGATTTTCTATGTAATTTGATCCTTCTTAACACTATTCCACCCTCTTATAATTCCGATTAATAACCATTATGCAAGCAAATTTTAAGTATTTACAGATACTGCTTTTCATTTTATGCCTTGGCATGAATACAGATGCATTTAGTCAGAGCTCAGCAACAGAGCTGAAAGCGCTAATCGCTAAAAATCTTAATGCTATCGGACTTACCAAAGATGACGCAGATAATTGCATTATCAACAGTAATTATAAAGACGCCGGTAGCGGTATAGAATATGTTTATATCCAGCAAAGTTATAAGAGTATAAAGGTTTTTAACATTGTGATTTCTCTTGCTTTTAAAAATGAGAAATTACTCTACTCATCCGGGAAGTTTTTAAATGCTTCGGGCAGTTTTAATGAATCTGAGATTCCCAGGATTGAGGCTGTCAACGCTGTATCAAAGGCCGCACTTCATCTAAAACTAAAACCTACATCAGCCATAATTACAAAAAAAAACAGTTTTGCAGTTGATAAAAAGATGTTGTTTTCCGCTGATGGAATAGCGAAACAAGATATTGAATCTGAATTATTATGGGCACAGGACGATACCGGTAAAGTTCACCTGACATGGAATGTAAGCATTGACGTTCAGAATTCAAATGATTGGTGGAATGTACGGGTGGATGCTTTAACGGGAGAAATAGTTAATAAAGATAACTGGACGGTGCATGAAAAGAATGTTGAATCGGGTGTGCTAACAACAGATGAAAATACTAACCAGCAAGATTTTGTAAAAAAGCCGCTTAAAAATTTTCCGGCGTTAGAGGGAGGTAAATTTACCAGCATATTATCACCATCATTTCTTCCTCCCAATGTTCAAAATGCAGCTTACCGGGTGGTTCCTTTCCCGTATGAAAGCACGAACTTTGGCGCCGTTAGCATCGATAACAATCCATGGCTAAAAGCCGGTGCAACGAACAACGCTACAACATACGGGTGGCATTTTGATGGCGTTAACAATTATGCAATCACAAGAGGAAATAATGTTTATGCTTATGAAGATAGTTCCAATACAAATACTGTTGGCAGGGTTGTAACATCCACTACACAACCGCCATTTGTAAATTTTGACGTATCACCAAATTTTTCAATTCAGCCATTTGACTCTACCAACAGGAACTTTGGAATTGTAAACCTGTTTTACTGGAATAACATCATTCATGATGTTACGTATCAGTATGGGTTTACTGAAAGTGCAGGGAATTTTCAGGCTGATAATTTAGGCAGGGGGGGCACGGGAAACGATTATGTGAGAGCGGAGGCACAGGATGGAGCAGGTACCGACAATGCAAATTTTAGCACGCCTTCGGATGGAGGAAGTGGCAGGATGCAGATGTATCTATGGTCGGGACCTCCGGATGTAACAATCACTGCTCCTTCGTCTATAGCCATGAAATATGTGGCCAGAGAGTCGGGATTAAGTACCAATAACAAGTTATTAAAAAAAGGGCCGGTGTCAGGCCAGGTAGTGTTTTACAATGATACAACGGCAGCGGGCACGCATGAAGCCTGTGATTCTTCAGTGGCTCCATTGAATTCAGTGGCTGGAAAAATTGCTTACATATCCAGGGGAACCTGTCCGTTCACTACTAAAATGCGTGCAGCGCAGAAAGCCGGAGCAATCGGAGTACTTATGGTAAACAATGTTGCCGGGGATCCTATTGTTATGGGAGGAGGACCAGATAACGCCATAATAATACCTGGAGTGATGATTTCCCAGGACGATGGCGCAAAGATAGCGGCTGAAATCGCAAATAATGTTACCATTACCCTTGCCGGGGGATTGTTTGCAGATGGTGATATCGATAATGGAATCATTACTCATGAATATGGCCATGGTATATCTAACCGGTTAACCGGTGGAAGAACAAACGCAAGCTGTTTAAGTAACGCCGAACAGGGCGGTGAAGGCTGGAGCGATTATATGGCACTGATGCTAACTACCGACTGGAGAAACACCCAACTTACCGATGGCGGCAAACTGCGTCCCATGGGTACCTATGCGGAAAGTCAAACTGCTACAGGGTCGGGTATCCGGCGTGTGCCATACACTACAAACATACTTATCGATACTTTAACCTATAAAAGTATGGATGCAACTACTGCCGGTTCGGAAGTGCATAATATAGGTGAAATATGGTGCTCTGCCTTATGGGATATGACCTGGAATATTATAAGGCATGAAGGAGCTATCACCCCTGATATCTATAATAGCACTACTAACGGCGGCAATGTTATTGCCCTCAAATTGGTTATGGAAGGGATGAAATTACAGCCTTGCCGCCCCGGATTTCTTGATGCCAGGAATGCTATCCTCGCCGCTGATTCTATATTTTATAATAACAGTCATAAATGTGATATCTGGAATGCTTTTGCCGGCAGGGGAATGGGCTTCAGCGCTGTTCAGGGATTATCTACCAGTACGGCTGATCAGGTCCCGGCATTCGATGTTCCTTCAGGAATTGTAATAAACAAATCTGCAGCGCCTACTATCATAAACACCGGTGCGGAAGTATCATTCAATACAACGATAAGCTGCCAATGTGAAGTTCCCGCAGGTACTTTTTTAATAACGGATACCATTCCTGCAGGATTCACTTATGTAAGCAGTAATAATGGCACATTACAAGGAAACGTAGTTCAATTTCCTGTGAGTTTTTCAAATTCCCAAGAGACTAAAAACCTTGGACTCACCCTTAAAGCTACCGGTGCAGGTTGCGCAATAACTAAACCTGTAAACGATGACAGGGAAACCAACCAAACAGGCGGACTGATTGCTGAAAGAATTGCCGGTACTACCTCCAACTGGATATCATCAACAACGCGTTTTTTCAGCGGAACAAATGCATGGTACGCTGCCAGCCCGGGTTCTGCTAATAATATCACTTTAACCTCCGGTGCATTTACACCAGGCAATCTTTCTATATTATCATTCTGGCACTTTTTCGTAACAGAAATTTATCTTGACGGAGGAAAGGTTGAAATATCTTCCAACGGTGTAACCTGGATAGACGCAAGACCCTACTTTTTACAAAACGGTTATAACGCCCAGTTAAATGCAACCGCACCTCAGCCAAACACTTATGCATTTACCGGTAACAGCTATGCCACCAGCACAACCAATAGCGGTCAGTTTATCCAGTCTGTTATCGACCTGTCGTCCTTTGCCAACCAATCAATTAAAGTAAGGTTCCGTTACCAGACAAATGCAAGTAACGTTGGTAATCAAACCTATGACGGATGGTACATTGACGATATAGTCTTAACAAATGGATGCGGCGGCGTTAGCAAAGTTGTGGTGTTAAATGCTTCCAGTAACAAGCTGGATTCCATAGCAAGGCCATTCTTTATATTGGCTAACAGCACATTGCCACTCACGCTTGTTAATTTTTCGGCTAAACAAACAGGTAGTGAAGTATTGCTAAACTGGCAGACCACTGCTGAACTGAATACCAGGAATTTTGATGTGGAGCGTAGTTCAGATGGTATCAACTGGACAAAGATCGGCACCGTTTCTGCAAAAGATCTCAGCCAAAATTCTTATACTTTTAGTGATAAGTTGCCTTTAGAGCACACAAATTTTTATCGGATAAAGATCAATGATAAGAACGGAGTGTATACTTATACAATTATTAAAAAGATCGAGTTAGGCAATATCGATATTCTTACCCTTGTTCCAAATCCGGCCATTGACAAAACGACCGTATATTTTGGTTTTAATGCGAAAGGTGGTATTTTAATGGTTACAACACTGGAAGGCAGAGTAGTTCAAAGACATTCGATTAACAACAACACCAGTTCATACGTTATACCTACGGGCAACCTGCCGTCAGGAAATTATATGATAAGGATGCAATCCAAAACTGGTGTTACTACCAGGAAGCTGATAGTGGCTCACTAGCTGTCAGGTATGAGGTGTGAGGTGAAAACCCTTAAGGGGTGACATGATTATAGAGATGACAACATTTTTGAAACGTGAACCCCGAAGGGGTGACATGATTCTTAAGCTTGAAGAATCATGTCACCCCTTCGGGGTTTTCACCTCATACCTCATACCTCATACCTGATATTACATCTTCATCAACTGCAAACAAACCGGCAAAGGTATTTTGATTTGCTCCCCGGCTTCCTGCAGAAGGCCGGTTGCTTTATCTCTTTTAAATATCACGATATTGTTGGTTTGCTGATTGGCTATCAGTAAATAATTACCCGTTGGATCAATGATAAAATTACGGGGCGCTTTTCCAAGTGTTGACTGATATCCCTTCGACTCCAGTTTTCCTGTTTTTTGATCAATGGAAAAAATTGCCAGAGTGTTTTCATCTCCGCGGTTGGAAGCATATAAAAATTTGCCATCCGGTGATACATGAATATCCGCGCTTCCTATATTTCCTTTAAAGTCAGCAGGATGTGCTGCAATGCTTTGAAGCAATGTTAATGTGCCTTTTTTATAATTATAGGCTATTACGTTGCCACTTAATTCCTCTATCAGATAAGCGAATCGTTCATTAGGATGAAAAGTAAAATGTCTTGGGCCGGCTTTGGGAACCGTTTCAGTAAAAGGAGGTTGCACTTCCTGTAAAGGTTTATCAGTTGAAGGTTTGAATGCATAAGTATATATTTTGTCCAACCCCAGGTCGGGACTAAATACATAATCCTGTTGCGGTGAAAGGATAGTGGAATGAACATGAGGTTTATCCTGGCGCTGTGCATCGGCGCCTTTTCCATAATGTTGAATAAGCTGGCCGAGGGGTTTAAGTGCACCGTTTTCATCAATCGGCAGGGCGGCTAAGCTTCCGCCGGAATAATTTGCAACCAGCGCCCATTTATCATTTTTACTAACGGTAATATAACAGGGGCCATCGCCACCACTCGGCTGCTTGTTGATGAAGGTAAGCTTGCCGGTCTTTTGATCAAATGAGAAAGCGCTTACACTGCCTGGTTTAGCGCCTCCTGTTTCATTTACTGCATATATAAATTTCTTATTGGGCGAAATGGCCAGGTATGATGGATTCGCCACGTCTTCATTAGTATTACTCACCGCTTCGGCTTTACCGGTAGCTGCATCAAAACGATATACGTACACTCCTTTACTGCCGCTGTTCGTATAGGTTCCAACAAAAAGATAAAAGGATTGTGCTGAGACAGTACCTGAAATAATCAGTAAGAAAAATAATAACATCCTCATATAAATGGTTTTTATGCATTAAACCTACGAAACTGTAATGACATATCAATTTGAAAAGCAGGAAGAAGGCATCTTTAAATTATCGTAAATTCAGGATGAAATTGAATCGTAGTATCTTGCCGGTGCAACCTTATTCTATTGAAACATTATTCAACAATAAATAAAAATAATTATGTCGAAATGTAATTTTGATATTCCTTTTACCGGAAATGCGGAAAGTATTTTTACAAAAGCAAGGTCTGCTATAGATAAGCAGGGAGGTAAATTTACGGGTGATGAATTTTCAGGTGATTTTAGTGTAAATGTTTTGGGTAACATAGTTGGCTCGTATACCATTTCAGGGCAGGTAATGCATGTTAGCATCTTATCAAGTCCTATGTTTATTCCTTGCAGCCAGATAGAAAGCTTTTTGAAGAGCCAGCTTTCGAAGTAGATATTGTCTGAACTGTGATTTAGCTGATTAAATGATGAACTATGATATAGGAACAATCATAGTCCATCATTTAATCAGCTAAATCACAGTTCAAAAACTAACTTTTATCTAATCAGCAGTACCGTCCCTTTTTGCAAGTAAGCTTTACCGGTATAATCTATTGCCTTAACAGCCCATACAAACATTCCCGGGTCCTGTTGTTTACCGGCCAGTTTTCCATCCCAGCCTTTATCAGCACTACCTGATGCATACACAAGCTGTCCCCAACGATTATAAACATTAAAATATTCCATCCGTTGCATACCAACGGCAACGGGTTTTAACCGTTCGTTAGTACCGTCGCCGTTCGGACTGAACGCATTGGGAACAAAAATAGAAGGCGATGTTTTAAATACTTTTACATTCATAAAGGTTGAATCAACGCAGTTAGCCTGGTTGTAAACAAGCAGTTTGTAACGAAGCAAGTTAAACGGCTCATTATATATTGCAACAGGATCTGCAATATTATTAGCGGATAATCCGGTAGATGGCTGCCACAAATACTTTATCCCGCCGGTAGCATGAAGTTGTAATGGCTGATTTACAACAACAGCAGTATCTCTTCCGGCAAAAGGATGTATCTGAGGTAGCACCGTAACCACTACCGAATCTTTTCCTGGCTTGGGACAGCCTTTATTATCGTATGCAGATAAAATGTATTGAATTGTTGCCGGAGGCTTTGCGACCGGATTCAGTGAAATAGCATTTGTTAAAGATGATAACGGCGACCACTTAAACGACAGGCCATCTGAACTTCCATGAAGTTGGGCAAAGGTGTTGTAGCAAACAGTAGTATCGTTCCCGGCATAAGCTGATGGATATGGCACAGGCGTAACTACTATGTCAGAGGCAGCAAGGCAACTTCCTATGGAAGCAATTACATGATAAAACGTAGTAGCAGTTGTAACTACCTGGGCATTTTTTACACCGGCATTTATTACCTGCAAAGCAGGCGACCATGAATATTTAAAACCATCGGATACTATTTTTAATTGTATAGTGTCGCCTTCGCATATGGTGGTGTCGTTCATCACCTGCAGGCTAACGTGATCGGTTACACGAACCGTAACCGAATCACGGTTAAAGCATCCATCATCATCAAGATCAACAAAATATGTTATTGTTGAAGTTGATGAAACGGTTGGATCAGCGCTATTGCTGCCGGATATGTTCTGAACGGGTGTCCAGCTAAAGCTTCCTTTTCCGGCAGCCTTTAATTGCACAGGATCTTTTGCGCAAATTAATGTATCGCGAAAGGCAAGCGATATCGGAGGCTTGTCGAAGATCTTCACTTCTTTGAAGATGGTATCAAGGCAACCGGATGTGTTGCCTGAAATCAGCCGTACCCTCTTTGTACCGGTTGCCGCGTAAGTATATTCAGGATTCTGTTTGTCGGAAAAGCTGAGGGCTATGTCATCTTCCCCAAATTCCCAGTTCCGAAAAGTTATTTGCCCGTAAGCGGATGTAGTAGCATCCATAAATGCTGTCGGCTTTTTATAGCACGCGCCCTTCCAATTAAAATCAAGAATAAATCCCGGGTATACCCTTGCAACTGTTGTGGTGGAATCGGTACATTCAATGCCTTTATTAACCACCAGTTTTATAGTGTACACTCCGGTATCAGGAAAAGAATAAGTTACTCTTTCAAGCTCCGATGTATAAAGCCTTACGCCTTTATTATCAATAAATTCCCAATGCTGCGTAACAATCAACGGGCTCATCGAAAGATTTGCCAGAGTAATAGTTTTCGTATCCCTGCAGAGCATGTATTCTGGTTTAAGCTTTGCTCCGGCAATGGTACAGGGCGCAACATTTATCTGTATATCTTTTCTTTGAGTGGCTATAACAATACCGTTTCGTATTTCTGAAACGCATACTGTTACCACATAGATACCTGCATCGGGTGGAGCCATGCCTGTTACTAAACCAGTGCCGGCATCAATACTAACTTTATTTCCCAATGGCAGGGAACCTGTATACACTGATGTGTATGGCACTGGCTGATAAGGCGGTGCTGCCGGTGCTGTGTTAGTACCTGAATTTGAATTAACACCGCCCTGGTAAGCCTCACAGAGTGAATACCGGAGTTGGTCGCCATCCCGGTCTGTTGCTGCAAAGCTGTAATTAAAAGAACTGCCTGCGCAGATAACCACAAGGTCGCTGCCAACAAATTGCGCGCTGGTATTTTCAGGTCCGTTAGGCGTTGTAAGGCTTCCGGGAATATCGGCAGTATAGGTGGCGCCTATAGAGCTTGAAGTGATCAGGTTGTTGATACCTGAGATCCTGTAGATAAATTGTCCGGTAATAATATATCCGTCTGCTGAAGATGGTAATGAAACAGAAAATTCATAGTAGCCCACTTCGTAACACACCGTTGGCGGATCACTGATACAGCGGTTGAAATCGGTGAGTTCAATGGTTTCTTTTCTTGTTAGCGGAACATTTACATCCAGAAACCTGCCGTTGGTTGATTTATTAAAAAAAGATATAACCGCGGGGTCGTTAAATGGTCTTCCGCTATTGCACCGCATCAACAATTTTAAGGTAACACTATACTGGTATTCGCCGTTATTCATACCATTAAAAACATAGTACATCTCTCCACCTGTAATATGGCTTGCACTTACCGTACAGAAAATGCAAATTGATATTATGGTTGCAGAAAGTTTTTTCATATCACTATGAATACATGGCTACACAGTGTAAGGTAACTTATGGCTGCGCAAAAACAAGCAGGTGTTTTAGGGAAGGAAGATAGGTGATTTAGTTTGGAAAGTGGCAAGTTACAAAATGCTCGAAAAAAGGGAACGACCTGTGAGGTTTTTAGAAACCTCACAGGTCGTTCCCTTTTTGTTGGTTTGAATAACCTTCATTCATAAATACTTTAAATCAGCGCATCATGAAATGGTTTATTAAAAATTGAGTATTGAACATTTGCTTATAAATCGAACGACATTACATTCATCTACCTACTGCACTTTCATCAATCAGTTTCCATCAAGCAGGTTTCCCAGGCCTCCCAGGATGCTGCCCTCTTCCTTACGATGACCAGTGCCATAAGAAACAATTTTACTGGCAAGACGGCTGATGGGCAAAGACTGAATCCATACTTTTCCGGGACCGCGAAGTACGGCGAAGAATAATCCTTCACCACCAAAAATCCAGTTGCGAACGCCGCGTACCAACTCGATGTCGAAACTTATGCCGCCGGTATAAGCAACAACGCATCCTGTGTCAATGCGCAATAACTGGCCGGGTAATAGTACTTTCTCCACTACATAACCACCTGCATGCATGAACGCCATACCATCGCCTTCTAGCTTCTCCATAATAAAGCCTTCACCGCCAAAAATACCCGTTCCCAGGCGGCGCTGAAAATGGATGCCGATGCTTACACCTTTGGCTGCACAAAGGAAAGCGTCTTTTTGTGCAATGACCCTGTTGCCGTGTAATTGCAGATCAATGGCAATAATTTTTCCTGTATAGGGCGCGGCAAAACTAACTTTCCTTTTACCCGTTCCTACATTTGTAAAAGCGGTCAGGAACAAGCTGTCGCCGGTAAGTATCCGCTTACCTGCAGACAGTAACTTACCAAAAATACCCTGTTGTTGTTGCTGAGAGCCATCACCAAAAATGCTTTGCATCTGGATGTAGTCATCCATCATCATGAATGCGCCGCTTTCTGCAATGGCAGTTTCGTTGGGATCGAGTTCCAGTTCTACAAACTGAAGTTCTTCTCCATAAATTTTGTAATCAATTTCATGGTTGCTTCTCATGCTATTAAGGTTTATATGAAGTTAATGAAGAATTTGTCAGGTATGAGGTATGGGTATGAGGTAAGAAATAATATTCAATGCTCAATGCTCAATATAAGAATAAATTTAAATTATAATCTCCGATTGAAAATTAAGAATTGAATATTGAGCATTGAATATTGAGCATTGAATATTATTCCTTACCTCATACCACATACCTCATACCTGACACCTGATTATTTAGCTGCCGGGTAAGAAGCAAATAGTTTTTCCACTCCCTTTTTAATTGTCTTCTCCAGCTTTGCAGTTTTTTGAGGTATGATATCTTCGATGGCACCCTGCCATACCAGTTTGTTTTGTTTACGGTCTACCAGGTCAACGGTTACCGTTCCCTGGCGGTAGCGGCCTACTTCTACCTCCTGTGATTTCCAGGAATACCTTCTTTGGCCGATGTACCGGGGAGCATCCGTGCGCAGGTCTGTCTGACGGGTTTGTATTTCCTCTCTTACCACTACCCCGATATTTATTAAAAGGTCGGGATTGGTTTTACTCAGGAGGTAGCCGAATTTCTGCAGTTTAATTGCAATAGCATCTTCAAGCTTCTCTACGTTTTCATTAAATTTCTGGGCATTAGTATCGCCGCTGGCTGCTACTTTATAAAAATCAAAGGTTTTGTAAGATGAAAAGTCTGCTGCATCTGATTTTTCGGTTTTCAAAACTTTGGAAGAAGAACAACCGGAGAACAGCAGCACAAAAAAAATAATTACACTTAAACGATGCATAAGCTTGAATGTTTTTGAATTCTATTCTAAATCTGTGCCGCAATTTTTTGTCAGCATTTATCTGCTCACCGTACAAAGCTTCATTTTTTATTGCAATTTAAAATATTAGCAAATTCCATCCGTCTACCTTTATACATGGAAGATGGATTGACGATATCAAATGGAGTAATTAACCCAACATTGAACATCACCCAGGTTATTAATGATTACAGCAAAAGACTGCTGGGCTTTATCCGCAAAAGGGTGAATACTGAGGCCGATGCTGAAGACATTCTGCAGGATGTTTTTTATCAATTTATTGGGAACCGCGAACCTATTGAACAACTGACAGGCTGGCTTTTTAAAGTGGCAAGAAATAAAATTACCGACAGGCAACGTAAGAAAAAACCGGAAGCTCTGGAAGACCTGTTCGTGAGTGATGAAGAAAAATTCGATTGGACTGAAGTATTCTTTGACACAACTGACACCCCGGAGAATCAATATTTACGATCCATGTTCTGGGAAGAATTAAACAATGCCCTTAACGAGCTACCTCCTGAACAAAGTTCGGTTTTTATTATGAATGAAATGGAAGGGATCCCTTTTAAAACCATCGCTGAACAAACCGGTGAAACCGTGAATACATTATTGTCACGCAAACGTTATGCGGTATTGCATTTGAGAGAACGTTTAAGAACACTTCGTGATGAATTAATTAACTATTAAAATTGAAAAAAGAAATGAAAAATAAATTCTGGATGCGTAAAGCAGCAATGTTCCTGCTCTTTGTTCCCCTGGCGCTATTTGCTTTCGGATCTATCGTTATGTTATTGTGGAATGCCATATTGCCTGCGGTGATTCACGTATCAACTATTAATTTCTGGCAGGCACTTGGCATCTTGCTGCTTTCCAAAATACTTTTTGGCGGATTTAAAGGTGGTTGGGGCGGCCGTCGCGGTTATCAATGGAAAGATGAAATGAAAAAAAAGATAGCCAACATGACGCCTGAAGAAAAAGAAAAATTTGAACAGCACTGGAAAAATCGCTGTTCAAGATGGGGAAGGCCTGATCGCGAAGGATTCTGGCAATCAAAACCATCTGAGTCTTCAGAAACATCACAATTAACTACCAAATAATTTATTAAAGTTACCTGTCATGAACATTCTTGTTTTTAAAACGAACATCCGCTACAAAAAGCATCTCAATGAAATAGTGCCCTACCTGAACAGCACATCAGGCATCCTCCGCTGGAATGTAGACTTTCATGACAAGGATAAAATATTGAGGATAGAGGCTAACAACCTCCATCCTCAATCTGTTGAGATGGTTCTACAGCGTGCCGGGTACTATTGTGAGGAGTTGCAGGATTGAGGTGTCATCAGGTGTGAGGTATGAGGTAAGGGGTATGAGGTAAGAAATAATATTCAATATTATTTCTTACCTCATACCCCTTACCTCACACCTAATTGCTCATACCCCATACCTCACACCTCACACCTAATTACTTATCCCGCCGCCCTGGCTTCCTACCCGTTTGCTTTCTTCTTCTACACCACTTTTGCGCTGACGGGCTGCTTTAATTTCATTGCTGCCGAAGCGGTACGTGAAGTTTAGTTTAAACAACCGGCTTTCCCAGCCGCCACCTGCTTTTATATACTGGCTTGCAAAGTTGCTGGTTCCACCCCATTGCATTGTGTGAAAAATATCGCTGACCGCTGCTTTAAGGCTTCCTCTTCCTTTTAATACCGTTCTTAACAAGCCAGCATCTACACCATACATCTCTTTACTTTTGAAAGTGCCCTGCCAGATAGACGGCGATGTATAAAACCCACTTAACTCTGCCGTCCATACCTTGGCAAATTTCAACGTATGCTGTTGGTATAAATTGAATGCAAAAACCTCAAGATCAATGGTTCTTCCCGTACCTAAATTCGCCTTGTAATGAGAGTAATAAGTATTCAGGTTTACAAACAAACTGTACGATTTGTATTGAAAAGGATAGCTGATATTAAGGCTGGTAATATCTTGAGTAGCCAGGTTCTTTTTTGTTATAAAGCTCTTGGAAACTTCAGCCGTATCAATTAACTGAGTAAACACATCTTTCACATGGCTATAAGATAAGGTACTCGTTAATTTATATTTATAAGTGTGTGTTATTGCAAATGAGTTGGTATACTGCGGCGTTAATTGCGTATTACCCTTCTGAAAAGTATATTCATCCAATTTAAATTCAAATGGATTCAGATCCTGGTAAGCTGGCCTGTCTATTCTGCGGCTGTACCTCAGGCCTAACTGGCTTGTTGGTTTTTTATTAAAGGTGATAGCTGCGCTGGGAAAGAAGTCTGTATAGTGTCGTTTAAAGCTTGAATCATATTGATTATAAGTGCCATCGGTCCATTTAAACCCATTGGAACGTCCTTCTACATTTGTATTTTCCATTCTAACACCTAGCTGAATCATAAAACCTTTGAAAGACCTGTTATAGTTTGCGTATAACGCATTTATATTTTCTTTATAATCAAAAATATTGCTGCGCAAAGTATCCAGTGTTTTTACACTCCTGGCAACGTTATAGCGTTCAAAATTATTGCCGCTGTTTACAAAACCTATTTTACCGCCAAGACCAAGTTTGCCCTTTTTAAAATTTTGCTCGTAATCGGTTTTAAAAGAATAAATGTCAATATCAGTAGGAGCAATCATATTATAAATCCGGCTATCGATAATAGAACCAATAGGGTTGTAATAAAAGTTAGGCTGCATCTGGTCGCTCTTTATTCTGTATGAGCCATAGTCTGCATCCATATTCAGTTCGTGACCCAATGTATCGGCATAGCGGTAATTTAAGTTAACGTTGGTATTGTTACGGGTAGAGGTGCTACTGTTATCGGCCACGAGTGTTTTTACTAATGTACCTGTTGGAATATAAGAAATAGGAGTGCGGCTGATATTACTAAAAGTATTATCACCGTAGTTTCCGTTTACCATTACGCCGATAGTGGTTTTTTTGTTGATAAAATAATCAAGTCCCACCTTAATATTGTGACTGCTGTTAAGGAATGCCATGCTTGAATTCTGGTCGAACAATGTATCTAATAACTGCCGGTGCATAAACATGTACGCTTCATTCCTGCTTTTGTTGTAATTGTAGTTGCCAAAGATATTCACATGCTTGTTCCTGTTATTAAGTGCAAGGCCACCGATGTACTTTGGAAATATTCCCTGGCTGAAGCCTCCGTTCACAGAGCCGTTTGTTCCGTAGGATTTATCTTTTTTGAGCCTGATATTGATGATACCGGCATTGCCTGCGGCTTCGTATTTGGCCGAAGGATTGGTGATGATCTCTATTGCCTCAATAGAAGATGACTGCAACGTTTTAAGATATGCCGAGAGATCGGCGCCTGATAAAGGTGTCGGCCGGCCATCGATATAAACCTGCACACCATTTTTACCACTGAGCGTAATGTTCTCATCTTTATCTACCATTACTCCCGGAGATTTTCTTAAAAGTTCGAGAGCGTCCTGTCCAACGGCATTTACGCTGCCTTCAACGTTTAAGATCGTTTTGTCGGCTTTCACTTCAATAACCGGTTTCTTCGATACCACCGTTACTTCTTTAAGATTGCCGGAAGATTTTGTAAGAATTATTCCGGGCGCAGTAATATCCTGTCCGCCGCTTATCTCCGGTAAGGTGGTATTTTTTGAAGTGAAGCCGATAAATGTAGTATAAATAAAATACCTGCCTGGCTTAACGCCCTCGAAGATATAACGACCGGTTGCATCGGTTGCTCCCAGCTTTACAACAGAGGAGTCTTTAAGCACCTTCAATATTACTGAAGCACCGTTTAAAACCTTTCCCTGGTCATCTTTAACTACACCCGAAATTTTTTGTGCATGAATCTGAATAGTGATGAATACAGTTAATAAAATAAAAAATAATTTTTGCATGGTTTAGGTTTGTCAGGTTTTGTAATGACAAATTTATGACAATGAACTGTAGGCGAAAGTCAATTACGATGAATGGACAAATAATGATATGAACGGAGATGCATGTCTGTCAGGTATGAGGTATGAGGTATGAAATAATATTCGATGCTCAATATTCAATGCTCAATATAAGAATAAATCTAAATTAAAATCTCCGATTGAAAATTGAGTATTAAACATTGAGCATTGAATATTATTTCTTACCTCATACCCCATACCTCATACCTGATTAATATTTCGTCGACAGGTTATACAGTATTTTTCTGTCGGCATCATTCAGCATATTGGTGCTGTCCTGAAGAAAATGCCGTTTAAAAGCGCCGATGGCGGCTGTGCTGTCTTTGATATCATAGCCTATTATTCGTAATGCCTGCAGGTTACTAAGATGCTCAGGCATCATCATACCGGTTGTATCGGAATACCATAAACCGTAACCACTGTCGGCAAGCAGTTTCCAGGGAAAATAAATGTTAGGATCAACTTTTCGGGAAGGAGCGATATCAGCATGGCCGATGAAGTTAGCTGTAGGTATTGAAAATTTTCTTTTCAATGTATCCAGTAAATGCAACAGGCTATTGATTTGCGGGTCGGTGAATAATTCAAAGCCATTGTTATCAATCTCAATTCCAATTGATGATGAATTTACATCTGTAACATTTCCCCATTTGCTGTAACCTGCGTGCCATGCCCTGAGATAGTCATTAAGCATATGATGTACAATACCATCTTTACAAATAACATAATGTGCGCTTACCTGTGTGCGGGGAAGCGTAAATGTTTGTAATGTCTGGCTGCATGAATTCTGCGCAGTATGATGGATGATTACAAAATTGGGTTTACGCATATTAAAGTTAGTGGTGCCTGTCCACCAGCGGGAAGAACCCGGGTTGTCAAAATGAGGATCTTCGGGTTGCTTTCGTAATGTTTTACTGAAAGCCTTTGCCTGCTTTTTATATGCACGATTTGTTTTTGCATATGGATTAGGAGTGCAGCTAATACAACCTGTTGCTATTATTGTTAATAAAATAATGCTGCTTACTGATATTTTCATGGTGGCTGAAAGGTAGGAGTTTTTGCAGAATGACGTCATGAATGGTGTGTCAAAAATACTATTATAAACAAGGTATTAATCACATTCAACCTCAGTTACAAAGTTGTTTTTTAACCGCAGAGAGCACAGAGGAAACCCTCCGCGCCCTCCGCGTTTCCTCCTCTGTGCTCTCTGCGGTTAAAAAACAACTCATGTGCAGTGCCGG
>CAXTDO010000024.1:0-18415 GCA_964242315.1 uncultured Flavihumibacter sp. | reverse complement strand
ATTCAATACTCAATATTCAATAATTACTTCTCAGATAATAATCAAAAAATGTATTAAATATTGAAACTTTTTCGTTGAATATTGACCATTTTCTTAACTTAATGACATTTGGCAAAAGGAAGGAAACGACCTGGCGAAGCTCGTCCGCTTCACTGGTTTCTAAATCTCACAGGTCGTTCCCTCCTGTCAATCAGCCTTGATTAATAACAATCTAAATAACAAACCCATTGGGAATAACAGCGCCTTTCTTCACCACTACTATCCCATCTTTTACGGTGTATAGCTCATGATCTGTGCTTTCCATATGCGGACCTCCGTTGATACGCACATCATCGCCAATGCGGCAATTTTTATCTACAATCGCATTTTTGATATAACAGCGATGCCCAATGCCAAGATTCGGAATTCCCTTCTGCAGAGCACTGGTTAATTCGGTGATGGTTTCAAAATAATCGTTGCCCATGATGTAACTGCTTACTATCGTGGTACCATAACCGATGCGTGAACGAATACCCACTACACTGTTCTCAACACGTGACGCATTAATAATACAGCCTTCTGCAATAATCGTTTTTTCCAGGGTCGTTCCACTTATTTTAGCAGGCGGCAACATACGCGCACGTGTATAAATAGATTTGCTGTTATCAAACAAATTGAATTCAGGAACATCTGCCGTTAATCCAAGATTCGCTTCAAAAAATGAATGAATGTTTCCAATGTCTGTCCAATATCCATCGTATTGATAGCTGACAACTTTATACTTATCGATTGACTCGGGAAGGATTTCTTTTCCGAAGTCGGTGGCATCTTTTTTTTCCACCTCCAGCAGGTCAAATAAAAGCTTGCGGGTAAAAATATAAATACCCATGGAAGCCAGGTATATACGTCCCTTACTTTGCATTTCAGGACCAGTGTCGCTGACCCATTCTTCCCGTCCGGTTTTTGGTTTTTCAATAAAAGCGGTTATGTATCCTTTATCATCCTTCTTCATGATACCAAAATCGGGTGCGTCACGGTCATTTACCGGTATGGTTGCAACGGTAATGTCAGCGCCCAGGGCTTTGTGATTTGCAAGCATTTCCTGAAAATCCATCTGGTATAACTGGTCGCCGGAAAGGATGAGGATGTATTCACTGTCGAACGGACCGATATGCCGCAAACTCTGTCTTACCGCATCGGCAGTGCCCTGATACCAGGCAGGATTATCGGGCGTTTGTTCGGCGGCAAGAATATCCACGAATGCAGAACTGAAAGCGCTGAAGTGATAGGTGTTTTTAATATGCCGATTTAAAGAAGCGGAGTTATACTGCGTCAATACAAACATCCTGTTGATTCCGGAATTAATACAATTGGAGATCGGGATGTCTACCAGGCGGTACTTCCCTGCGATCGGTACGGCAGGCTTACTGCGACTAGCAGTAAGTGGAAATAACCTTGTTCCTGCCCCTCCCCCTAATATTACTGCAAGCGTTGATTGTGGCATATGGATGTTTTTTATGAAGTGTTAGTACTATGAATAAAAGATATATCTTAATTACTGATCTGATGTTGAAATTTTAAGCGTTAATGCTTCTATTGCTATCAGCTATCGGCCGTCAGGAGGAAACGTATCAGGATTTACTCCTCTGATAGCTTGCGGCTGATAGCAACAAGTTACAATTGACATAATAATCAGCTTTCAACTACCGGTTCTTTTTCAACCGGCATAATGATGCTTTTATAAACATCTATATATTGTTGCGCACTTTTATCCCAACTAAAATCCAGTTCCATAATCTGTTTGCGTATTGCCTCCATCTTTTCCTGATCATCGTAAAGGAGCGTAGCCCTGTAAACAGCCTGCGTTATATCTCCTACCGAGGCATGTGTAAAGCAAACGCCGTAGCCATCAGGCTCGCCGTAATCAACCACCGTATCTCTTAAACCACCGGTTCTTCTTACTATTGGCACTGTTCCGTAACGCATGGAATACATCTGGTTCAGGCCACAAGGCTCTACCCTGCTGGGCATCAGTAAAAAGTCGGCACCTGCATACATGAGGTGACTTAATTTTTCATTGTACCCTACCTGTGCGTTAAAAATACCCATTAGATGTCCACGCATACTTTCCAACTGACGTTCTACCCAGAAGTCACCGCTTCCCAACACCAGGAAACTCATCTTACCATTAATGAAATAAATGGAATCGCCAATTACCTGAGGTAGCAGATCGGCAGCTTTTTCACCAACAAGTCTTCCTATAAAAACAATAAGAGGTTTGTTTATATCAAGATGAAAAGTGTCGCACAGTATTTTCTTACTGGCCAGTTTGCCGGCTTCAATGTCTTTTGTGGAGAAATGATTTTCAAGATAAGTATCTGATTCAGGATCCCACACTTTCGTATCTATACCATTTAGTATTCCTATACACTTTCCTCTTTCATATTCAAAGAGCGCCTCCAGTCCGTTGCTCATGTATCGAAGTTCCTCCATGTAGCTTTCGCTTACGGTGGTAACTTTGGAAGCGCATTTCACACCGGAGGCCAATGGATTGATGGCATCGTTCCATCCCAACATTCCTGCTTTCCATGAATCCCAGTAAGGAAGATAGTGTGATTTATCCCAGCCCATCCATCCCTGGTATTGCGCATTATGAATAGTAAGCACTGTTGGAATGCTACTCAGGTGCTGGTATTGATAGCAATATTGCAGCATGAAAGGAATGAACGCTGTATGATAATCGTGTACGTGAATAACATCAGGGCGATGATTCCAGGAAGCAATCCAGTCTACAACAGCAATTTGGAAAGAAGTAAAACGTTCCGTATCGTCATCATAAGAATAGATCTTTTCCCTGTCGAGTAATCCGTTGATATCAACCAGATATAGATCGAATCCCAGCTTATTTGTTTTTTCTTTTATTATGGTATATTGAAACCAAGCACTGCCCAGGGTTGCACCACCTTTATGCGTAACCTCCCATTCATTTTCATAAAGAAATTTAGTGCGGTACATGGGCATCACTACTTTAGCGATATGGCCCAGTTTATTCTGATACTGAGGCAGCGCTCCAACCACATCTCCCAATCCCCCTGCTTTTGCTACAGGATAACATTCAGCAGATACATGTATTATTTCCATGAATTATAAGGAAGTTGGTTTAAGAGAATTATCTCAACAATTTAGGAAGGTTTTCGATTAGTTGTTGCCGTAACAGGAAAAAATTTTTAGCTTAATAAAAACTTGTTACTTTCAACCCTGATTATAAATCATTGATTGCTTATGAATATAAAAACAAAATGGTCACAATTCAGCGTTTTGATCAGCGTATTCTTTTTCTGGGGATTTGTTGCTGCAAGCAACGACATTCTGATTCCTGTATTCCAGGAGAAGCTGAATTTACAACCTTGGCAATCTCAAATGATTTCTTTTGCTTTTTATGTTGCATATACTGTCGGGTCGCTTATTTATTATTTCGTTTCTAAAGCAAGCGGTGGAGATATTCTTAATCGTATCGGCTATAAAAACGGTATTGCTTTAGGACTTGTAATATCAGCACTCGGCACTTTGTTATTCTATCCCGCAGCTCAAACTGCTTCTTACCCGCTCATGCTTTCTGGTTTATTTATAGTAGGTCTTGGGTTCTCCCTTCAGCAAACCGCTGCTAACCCATTAGCTATTGTAATGGGCGATCCAAAAAAGGGCGCACAGCGGTTAAGCCTTGCAGGTGGAGTGAACAATTTTGGTACTACTATCGGTCCTATCTTAGTTAGTCTGGCTATTTTTGGTTCTGTAATTGTAGGTGCCAAACCTAATGTGGCAAGCATCGAAGCGGTAAAAACTCCTTATCTTATTTTAGGAGTGTTATTTATTGTGGTGGCTGTTATTTTTAAATTTTCCTCACTGCCAAATAAAATAGAAGCGGAACCCGATGCAGTAGCTATCAGCTCTCCGACTGATATGTCTACGCTTGCACATGTTAATATTAAAACAAGTGCATTAGGATACACACAACTTGTATTGGGAATGGTAGCAATATTTCTTTACGTAGGTGTTGAGGTAGCCACCGCAAGCAATTTACCCGGATTTATGAAAGCAAAATTGCATACACCTACAGAAAGCATTGCACCATTTGTTTCATTGTACTGGGCCAGCCTTATGATTGGCAGGTGGACAGCGTCTACGGGAGCTTTTGATATCACGAAGGGAACAAAGCAGATATTAAATTTCCTGATGCCTTACCTCGCTTTTGCTGTATTTCTTATTATTAATAAAATAGCCAATCACGATATAACTCCATTTTACATCTATGCTTTTATTATAATTGCAATTATTATTGCCGACGTATTGAGTAAGGGAAATCCTGCAAGGCAGTTGTTGATTCAGGCGACGATGGGCATTATAGCCTTACTCATCGGAATGTTTGCATCAGGCATGGTTAGCGTATATGCTTTTATAAGCGTTGGATTGTTTTGTTCAACATTATGGCCCTGCATTTTTACACTTGCTATTGCCGGTTTAGGAAAGCACACCAATGAAGGCGCTAGCTTTCTTATTATGATGATCATGGGCGGCGGCTTTATCAGCGTGCTGCAGGGTCTGCTAGCCTCAGATGACATACTTGGTATTCAATACTCATACATTGTTGGAGTTGCCTGTTTTGCATATCTCGCTTTTTACGCAATCAAAGCAAAGTCTGTATTACAAGCACAGGGCATTGATTATGATTCATTGGAGGCTGCAGCCTCCCACTAATTAAAAAAAGAGAGCAATGACATTATCTACAACTTCTTTACAACCTTTAGCAATCGGCATCGATGTAGGAGGAACCGGAACCAAGTTTGGTATTGTAGACCGTAACGGCAATATTTTATTCTCGGGCGAAATTTCTACCAGGGGTCATGCCGAAGTTGAAAGCTTCATTGAAGAATTACACACCAATTTATACTCGCTGATACAGAAAGCTGGCGGCCCCGGACGAATTATAGGAATTGGGTTAGGCGCTCCAAATGGAAATTATTATTCGGGAACTATTGAATATGCACCAAACCTTCCCTGGAAAGGCATCATTCCCCTGGCCAAATTAGTGGAAGATAAATTTAAATTACCGGTAGTGCTTACCAACGATGCCAATGCTGCGGCAATCGGCGAAAACATGTACGGAGCTGCCAAAGGCATGAAAGATTTTATTATGATCACCCTGGGAACCGGCGTGGGAAGCGGTATTGTGGCCAATGGAAAATTGATATATGGACATGATGGATTTGCAGGGGAACTGGGTCACACCATTACCATTCCTAATGGCCGGTTGCATACCGGTACCGGCAAGTTTGGTTCGCTGGAAAGTTATGCATCGGCAACCGGCGTTCGTTTAACGGCATTGGAAATGCTGAACAACAGCAGTGATGACAGCCTGTTAAGGAATACGGCTCCTGATGATATTGATTCAAAAGTGGTATATGAAGCAGCCATCCGGGGCGATAAACTGGCAAAGGAAATTTTTGAATTTACAGGAAAAATTCTGGGTCTCGCCCTTGCAAATTTTGTGATGTTTTCCAGTCCGGAAGCCGTCATTTTATTTGGCGGACTGACTAAGGCCGGCGACCTCATCTTAAAACCTACGCAGGAAAATATGGAAGCCAATCTTATCCAGGTTTTTCAAAACAAAGTGAAAATTCTCGTCAGTCACCTTAAAGAAGCCGATGCCGCAATACTTGGCGCGAGCGCTTTGGTTTGGGATATGAAGACGAATTAATTATTAATTATTAACGATTAATGGTTAATGATAAGTTATGAAGCACACTGGCAATTAATCATTAATAATTAATCATTATACCTGATCATGAATACCGCCGTCACCGCACGCTGGCCTTCCTTATCAGAGGGTTTGATGGTTTCTTTTCCGTTAATTAACATGCAACTGCTTCCGCCACCATCCAGGTTTAATGCTTCATAACAACCCAGGTCTTTGAGCATTAATGCTTCCTGTTTAAAATCAGCACCTTCCGCAATTCCCGGAAACCTGCCCTGTATTACTAATACTATTATCTTACCGTTCCTGGTGTACCCCATGGCTGTTCGTGGATGTTTGTCGTAACGAGCTTTGCCGGCAAACTGCATCTCTTCATTATTCGTAATCACGGTGTCGGCTTTCTGAACAAGCACTGGTCCGCCGCCAACGGCTGTTACCATATGCCAGTTCTTAAATTGATGTTGAAATCTTTTCTCGGCTTTATCAGGTTTATACGTTCCCAGCATATCAGTGGTGAGCACCGGGTAGGCAACAGGTGGTATGCTATGCTGAGTAGCTTTTACCTCTCTCTTCAATGAATCTGTTTTTAACCAGGCTACATCAGCTTTTCTTTTTGAATTGATACCAATTGCACTTTTGAAAATGCGATATTTATTTATGCTATCCTTACCATAACCACGAGCAGATTCAATGTTGAAGGCTACCGGCTGATTATCTTTTATAACAGTATTAAGATTATCACCGGTTTTAGTATTAAAAAAGGTGCAGTTCACCACCAGTAACGGTGATTGATGCTGCTGATAATATTGAGAAGGTGTTAAACGGACCTTGTCTTTTCCTTCCGCTGTAAAATTTAGGGAACGATCTTTTAAGTCAGCGATGGCATAATAGGCAATGTTGGCTTTGCCATCAATAGAATCGGTTGTTTTGTAAACATGCATTGAAGAAGGCAGGTCGCCGTAAAGAGAATCGACTTTTATCCAGTTGAGTTGCGAAAAACAAAACGGAGCAATCAGTGACGCGATTGCTCCGGTAATTAATTTTTTGATGATCATATCTAAACAAATTGTTCTTTTTGTTTCAACCATGCATTCCTTCCATAACCCGGAATAACATGTCTTTCGCTATGATAAGATGAACGAACCAGTGGGCCGCTTTCAACATAATCCAGTCCAAGTTCGTAGCCAATTTCTTTTAGTGCTGTAAATTCATCGGGATGAACAAAGCGGTTAACCGGCAGGTGTTTCTTTGAAGGTTGAAGGTATTGACCGATAGTCACCACATCGCAGCCATTGTCAACAAGGTCTTTTAATGTTTGCACCACTTCCTCTTTTGTTTCACCTAAGCCAAGCATGATACCGCTTTTGGTTCGCATACCACCCTGTTTTAATGTGCGGATCACTTCCATGCTTCTCCAGTACTTGGCTTGTATACGAACGCGCCGGGTAAGCCTTTCAACGGTTTCAACGTTATGAGATACTACTTCCGGAGCAGCGTCTATGATGCGCTGAATGTTTTCTTTTTCTCCTTTAAAATCAGGAATCAGCGTTTCCAGGGTAATCTCCGGATTCAGTGCTTTCACTGCCTTAATGGTATTGTACCAGATTATCGAACCGCCGTCTTTAATTTCATCTCTGTCAACTGAAGTTAACACCGCATGTTTCACTTTCATCAGATGAATGGCTTCGGCCACACGCTGTGGTTCATCCCAGTCAATTGGATCGGGACGACCGGTTGCCACCGCACAAAATCCGCAACTGCGTGTGCATGTATTGCCCAAGATCATAAACGTTGCCGTACCCTCTCCCCAGCATTCGCCCATGTTCGGACAATTACCACTTTCGCAAATAGTATGAAGCTTATGTGTGTCTACCAGTCCGCGAACATGCTTAAAATTTTCACCGGTAGGTAATTTTACCCTTAGCCAGGATGGCTTTTTGACGACAGAATTCGAAGCATCTATTTTTGAAACAACCGGTAATTCCTGCATGAAATGATTAATGATAAATTATTAATGATTAACGGACAGAGGTATCATTTATAATTAATGATTAAATTGGCAGCACTAATCGTTAATCATTAGTAATTAACCATTAATCATTAAAAATGTTTACTTACGCCTGCCGAATTCAAAGGCCACATACGCATTAAAAAAGAATTGCCGCTCATATTTATACACACTGCCTATACCCATTTCCAGGATGTCTTTGGTGTAATACTCAGCGTTAACCCCCGCTTCGATTGCGGTAACCATTTCATTGAACCTGCCGTAGTCGAATCGCAACGCGGCTTTGGCATGTACTCCTGGAACTACTTTTAATTCATTCCATCCTACCGTGAACCCCGATGCTCCTTTTATAAAATAACGGTCGCCGGAAGGCAGGGTATCTGTAAATTTAATGCGGAGCCTTTCACGGTTGCTTTCTCTTTCTACATCAATAAAATAAGGCTTTAGAAGTCCTATTGACACGCCGCCTGCATACAGCGCTGTCACTGCTACGCCATTTTTATTGGCTTTCCCGCCTATGGTGAACTGCTGGCCATAACCGGCTTTCAATTGAAAAAAGTTATTTGCCTTACCATATTTTGCCGAGGAAACGTTTCCGAAAATATCAAACCCGGTGGTAGTTTTTTCTTCCTTGTTGCTTAATTTTTCATTCAGCTCAAACTGGAGGATGTTTGTTTTACGTGGAGATACATACTTGCCTTTTTCATACAATACGCCATAGCCGTCCGTATTGATCTTAATTCCAAAGATGCTATGTGTTTTAAATGTTATTTCGCCTTCTTCTTCTTCGTGCTTTAGTATATTATTTTGCTGTTGGCGTTTTTCAGCCTTTTTATTATTTCTGGGGGATTGTTTGGGCTGTCTGTCGTCCTGAGCCATAGAAACCACTCCTGTCAATACCGCTATTGTAATCAACAAATATTTTTTCACCATCATGTATTTGAGTTTCTAACGTAAATTTAGGCAAAATATATACACAATGACTTCGACAATTACATACGAGGGAAGTTTAAGAACAATTGCTACCCATTTACAGTCAGGAACGGTTATAGAAACAGATGCTCCGCTTGATAACCAGGGTAAGGCGGAACGCTTCTCTCCTTCAGACCTTGTTGCTACTGCACTAGGCAGTTGTATGCTAACGATAATGGGCATAAAAGCCCGTGACATGCAGGTAGATTTAATTGATACGAAGATAGAAATTGAAAAAATTATGAAGTCTGAACCGCGCCGGATTGGGGGTATAAATTTAACATTTTCTTTCCCGGAAGAATTGCAGTTGGGTGAAAAAGAAAGGACCATCCTGGAAAGAGCCGCTCATACCTGCCCGGTGATTAATAGTATTCATCCTGATATAGATGTTAAAGTCGTGTTCAACTGGGAAAGGGTTACAGTGTAAAAGATGGTCTGAACTGTGATTATGCAGATTAAATGAAGGAAATGTCTGAACTGTGATTTAGTTGATTAAATGAAGGACTATGATTGTTCTACGTCATAGTCCTTCATTTAATCAACTAAATCACAGTTCAGACATTTCAACTAAATCACAGTTCAGACATTTACTTACTCGCTTTTCAACAACGCATTCCCGACACCGCACTCCAGGCAGCGCTTATGATCACAATACTGCGTTTTCAGTTCAATCAGCGCCTGGCTGTCGTAAGCTTTGTGGTTGGAGATGCCTGTTTCTTTCCAGCCTTTGGTGATCCTGTTGTTTTCAGGAGCTATCTCTTCCAACCAGCAAAGTGCCTTGTTTTTGTAGGTATCCTCGTTATGATAAGCACCATAAGCATACAACACCGGTACAATGGTGTTTATAAGGATATTGTTTACCATATCTTCACCCAGACTTTTTATTTTATAATCACTCAGTTCCCCAAACCGGTAATGGTAATGCCAGTAATCATTAGCGGTAATGTCTAACAAGTCCCTTACCTCTTTAAGCAAACGTATTTCTTTGATTTTTGAAAACAAATGTGTGGCATTATGGATAAGCATTGTCAACTGTGCCAGGCGAACAGAAGGAAAAGCAGAGGGCCGCATTCGTAAAAACTTCAGTGGAACGAAAACCTTTTGCAGACGGTATTTTTTTTGAAGGAACCGATATTCCTTCTGAAGCATTCGCGGATAGTCTTCCTTGAACCTTGCATTCAATAAACCTGCCTGACCGAATAACAGGGCTTCCAATTGATGAATCTGGCCTTTATGTTTGGTGAGAATATTTATAGGAATAGAGTGAGCGATAGCTTCAAACGCATCAGCGTTTACACGAATGCCGAAGTTTCGCGCAATCATCCACCAGAATGTTTCTTCCCAATGCTGAATGTTTTGTTGATACAACTGAAGAATATAAGTGGATTTACGCTGCAATCTTTCTACAAGGAGGCGTTCTTTCCATTTAAGCCAGGTCAGCTCATTTACCACGGGCAGGCTTTTTTCGCAGGGAACAAAACGAACGCTGTTCATCCAGTCTTCATATCGCTGCAACAAGAGAACGGAAACCCTTGACTGCAGCTCAAATACCGGTAGGTAATAGTGAGATGTGGCCGTCGGCTCATCATTTTTCCAAACTACATGAAGTATAATGTTTTGAAAATTGCTATCTGTTTGATGGCAGTGCCTGAACCAATCGGACGTAAGCATGTGCAATTCGATATTTCCTGCCCAGGTTGTTTCACCTATCCTGATTTTTGCAGATAAAAAATCGGGACCCTGGTTGGAGTTCCAGGTGCCGGAGTGTATGATTTGCAAGGGTTCGCCTTGTTCTGTTTGCAATTCACTTCTGTTAAAGTACTGAAGATGCCAGATAAATTGCAGTAGCTTTTCTGTCATGGATCAATGATTGATTTGTGTAAACGAGTGATTAAATTACTCGTTTATCATTCAAATAAAACCGTTGAATCCCTGTAAAATTTTACGGATTATTTAATAGATGAAGGGCCTGCACTACCCTGCTGACGGGCAATCCCATTACGTTATAAAAGTCGCCAAAGACGGATTTAATGCCCACTACTCCTATCCATTCCTGGATGGCATAAGCGCCTGCCTTATCGAAGGGCTGGTATTTATTAACGTAAAAAGATAGCTGATCTGCAGAGAGCGGATGAAAGTGAACCTCAGTAGTATCCGAAAATGCGATTTCATTTTCGGGCCCCGATATTACCACACCTGTTATTACAAGGTGCTTTCTGCCTGAAAGCGCAGACAACGTTTCAATAGCATCTGAAACAGTTTTAGGTTTACCAATGATTCGGTTATCTAACACTACAACCGTATCAGCAGCTACAATAATTCTGTTGGCATGCAACTCGTGCTTCACCGCCATTGCTTTGTTACGCGCTATATACACCGGCACATCCTGAACGGCTAAGTCTGAAGGATACAATTCATCCGTTTCTTTTACAATAACATCAAAAGGTATTTCGGCCCACTCGAGCAACTGCTTTCTACGTGGAGACTGGGAGGCTAATACGATTCTTTGCATGGTTGGTTGTTTGGCTGTCAGGTGTCAGGTGTCAGGTATGAGGTATGAGGTATGAGGTATGAGGTATGAGGTATGAGGTATGTTTAATAACGGAATGCAATTTAATGTAAAACCCTGAAGAGGTGTAATGATTATAGCAAAAGTTAAATTCGAAACGCGAACCCTGAAAGAGTGACATATAGTGGCTTAAACAAAGGAATCATGTCATCCCTTCGGGGTTTAACTACCTTGCAGAACACACACCTTATACCTCACATCTCATACCCCATACCTGACCGCTATCTGTAAATCTTAAAAAAGATCATAGATAATATGCCCGTAAGCATGACCAACTTTACCTGGACGCTCAATTTATGGTAATCATCCTGCAACATTGCTTTATATAGTTTTCTTAAAATATAGATAAGCGGGGCAATGATAAATATTACACAATACAAGGCTGAAAACCACCAGTGAAGCTGTAAAGCATAAAACTGAACAATACAAAGGGCAGCAATCAGAACAACCAGCCAGGTGCCTATAAATATTTTCGACGCCGGTACTCCCCATACTATTGGCATGGTTCTGCAACCGTACTTTTCATCTCCCTTAATATCTTCCAGGTCTTTAATAACTTCTCTTATGATGGAAATAATAAAAGCAAAACCGCCATATAGTACAGCCACTTTAAACAACAGTGTTATATACTTCTTATAGTTCTCCGATTCATTGTTGAATTCGTAATAAAAACGCAACTCGCAAAAATAAAGTACGATTACTACCCATGCCGTCAACATTGAAATGATGATGTTACCGATCATCAACTCTTTTTTAAATTTAGTAGAGTAGAACCATAGCAGTACAGCACTGCAAAAATTCAGCAATCCCAACAGAACATTATTTATTTTGTAACCTATGTAAAAGCTCAGTGTTACTCCGATAGCGGTTAAAACAAGATGCCATACTATCGCCCATCGTCTGCGTATGATCTTTTCAACAATAATCTTTGAAGGCTTGTTGATTTTGTCAATGTTCAGATCAAAATAATCATTGATAATGTAGCCGGCTGCAGCAATGAGTACAGAAGAAACCAATAAGAGAACAAACAGCGAAGGCTTTAAATAATTTTCCTGGAATACAGACAATTCATGTTCTCTGGAATACATGAAACAATAATAGAACAAAACCTGTGTAAGTGCTATAAATACCAGATTCTGCCAACGTATAAGTCTTAAAAAAGCGCTAACTAACATTATCAATTTAATTCTATGCCGAAGTTAACTATTGAAAGCGAAGGTGAAAGTAGCTGTTGTTAATTATTTGCTGCGAACGGTAGTTTCCATCGGCCAATGATCATTCAGCTTCAACACTTTTTCAATTACATCCCTGGCGCAGCCGTAACCACCTTTTATACCGGAAATATAATCAGAGATATTTTTTATTTCAGGAGCGGCGTCACCGGGAGCACAGGCCAGTCCTGCTGTTTGCATGGCGGTATAGTCCGGGATATCGTCACCCATAAACAGCACTTCGTCCCTGGAAAGTTTATGCTGTTCCATGTATTCCCTAAGCTTGTTTTTCTTGTTCTCAACTTTGATGAATACATCCTGAATTCCCAACTTGTTCAATCGTTCGCGAACGGCTTCCGAATTCCCGCCGGTAATAATCACGATGCGGTATCCTTGCTTAACAGCCATCTGAAGCGCATATCCGTCTTTTATATTCATTCGCCGTAGCATTTGGCCGTCATCCAATATAGTCAGGAACCCGTCTGTTAACACACCGTCAACATCAAAAACAAAAGTGCTGATTTTTTTAAATGCCTCTAATAGGTTCATAAGTTATATCAAAATTTAATGCGTTGGCATTCCAGGTGTGTAAGCAAGGGCCGGTCGCAAAGTGAAGTTATGTTCTAAATACAAAGGCGCCTCAATTCAGCATACATTAAAAATAATATCTTATGAAAACTGATGACATACGAAATTGATTACATATATTGTGTAACTTATTTTTTTCCTCGAAAGAGTTTATTAAAAGCTATTAGTTAAGCTTGCCCCTGTGTATCAAGAATATATTGTTTGAAAAAGCGTTTGCCATAAGATGATGGGCGGGTTAATATGGAAACATTTATGTGAACCATAACCTGTCACTGTTTGCCGAAATACCTTATTACTATTAAATATTTGTTGCCAAAGAATAACGGTTGAATGCAGATCCGGTACTTCCCGCTATTTTTAGTCAGTTACAAGATGCCTCACCGATTGTTTGCCTGCTTTAAAAGTGTCAGCCTTAAACTGGCACTTTTTAATATTAATGGTTAATGATAATGATTCATCATTATAATGCTTTCCGTCATCTGCTCATATATCTTCAACATAAATGGATAATCTTTTAGCACATCGAGGTGCTTCCTGATAGTAACGTTGTCCTTTCGTATTGCAGGGCCTGTAATAGCTTGTGCCGGGAAGATCCATGCAATCCGTCTTGCCGTTTCCACAGCCAATGGTAATAACAAACTAAAATTAAGGCTTTGCTTTCTGCAAAAGTCAGCGGTTACGGCGTATAAATGATTGGTAAAATTGTTTACAAACACAGCGGCGACGTGCAGCTTTAAACGGGCTTCTTCATCAACAATTGCAACATTCGGAGAAATCCGGCAGGCAATATCCCATATAGATTGTGTTGTATGTTGATTGTTACCTTCTACCAGCAACGGCACTTCCGTTAGTACGTCCATTTCTTTTCTAAGGCTTTGCAGTGGATACAACACACCGTAATTCGTGGATATATTTTTCAGCACGTCTTTTGACACGGACCCGGCAGTATGCAACACCAACTGATCCGATAGTAATAAGTGTTTGTCAAGATCGTATAGTGCCGTATCCGCAAGAGCTACAAGGTATATATCGGCGTCTTTACTAATATCTTTCCATTCATTGCACGGTACGCTGTTTATCTCCCCTGCCAGTGCGGAAGCATGTTTCAAATTTCTTCCAAACACCTGTATAATTTCATAGCCTGCTTTTTTAATAAGTTTACCAAGAACAGCGGCTACATTCCCGGTGCCGATAATTACAACCTTCATTTACTAACTTTATGTGAAATTATACAATGAAGTGCAATCCGCGAACAGCTATGATTCATTAAAGATGGTATACAATGGCGAATAAATTAAATAAAGCGAAGTTGAAAGATCAAATTGCTATAGGTTATACGAGAACCAGTTTAAGAATTCTTTCTGTGATTTCGAAAGAACTGGCTGCTAAAAAAGCGTTACGATTGTTCTGTACACCTTTTAGCAAGTCTACAAAAAAAATATCTCCTCTTTTTAAAGATGCGGAGAAACTACACTTGTATATTGACAATAAAAAAGTAACCGGCTATCGCTGGAATCATCCTCAATCTAAAAAGTTTCTGGTAATTCATGGGTTTCAGTCTTCTGCAAAAAAATTTGAGCGGTACATTACACCTATGATAAAAAAGGGCTACGAAGTATTGGCATTCGATGCGCAGGCACATGGTGATAGTGAGGGCAAACAGATCAATGTACTGGAGTATAAGATGCTGATCACAGAGATCTTTAAAGAATATGGACCAATAGATGCTTTTATGGCTCATTCATTTGGGGGACTGGCAGTTTCATTGGCCCTTGAAGAGATTAGTCATAACAACCAAACGCGACTGGTTTTGATTGCCCCTGCTACCGAAACCAGCACAGCAGTTGACCTGCTGTTTAACCGATTAAAGTTAAAAGATAATTTACGCGAAGATTTCGAGAATCTTATCGTTTCAATTGGTGGTAAAACGGTTCAATGGCTATCGATCTCACGTGCAATAAAAAATATTAAGGCACGAATTTTATGGATTCATGACGAGGACGACGATATTACTCCATTAAAGGATGTGCAACCATTGATCCGTTCAGGATATCCCAATATTAAATTCATGATCACCAAAGGCTGGGGCCACCGCCGGATCTATCACCAGGAAGAAGTGATAGAAGCGGTGAAGACGTTTTTATAATGATTAATGATTAATTATTAACGGTGAAAGGCTGTGTTCTAAGGTTTATATTGTGGTAACTCATCGTTAACCATTAATAATTAATCATTATGTACGAGGCCAATATTGAGTTTGCTGAAAAAGCAGACAAACATGATCCACTTAGAAAGTTTAGGAAAGAATTTTATTTTCCTAAGCATAAAGAAAAGAAAGTAATATATCTATGCGGCAATTCTTTGGGACTGCTTTCCAAAAATGTTGAAGGAGCTATCGATGTAGAAATCAATGACTGGAAAGAACTGGCCATTAACGGGTACGTGCACGCTAAAAATCCATGGCTGTACTATCAGCATTTTTTTAAAAGATCCTTGTCTCAAATGATGGGTTGCAATGAAGATGAAGTAACGGTGATGAATGCGCTTACTGTGAACCTTCACTTGCTGATGTTTTCGTTTTACCGCCCGGCAGGTGAGCGATTTAAGATATTGATGGAATCGGGCGCTTTCCCAAGCGATCAATATGCAGTTGAAACGCAGGTAAAGTTTCATGGTTTCAATCCTGCTGACTCTATCATAGAAGTGGCACCCCGAACAGGCGAAAAATTATTGAGAACTGAAGATATCATTAACGCTATAGAAGATAATAAAGAAAATATAGCGCTTGTACTTTTCGGTGGTATTAATTATTACACCGGTCAGCTTTATGACATGGCAGCTATTACAAAGGCTGCGCATAAGATAGGCGCTTATGCGGGATTTGACTTAGCTCACGCCGCCGGAAATGTTCCGCTTTCATTGCATGAATGGCAGGCAGATTTCGCGGTATGGTGTTCTTACAAATATCTGAATGCAGGTCCCGGCTCAGTAAGTGGCGTCTATATTCATGAAAAGTTTGGGAACGATCTGCAGTTTCCCAGGCTTGCCGGCTGGTGGGGTAACGACGAAAAAACCAGGTTTGCAATGGAGAAAGGATTTATTCCGCAGCCCGGTGCCGACGGCTGGAATGTAAGCACAGCCCAGGTTTTTAACATGGTAGCGCTAAAAGCATCTCTTGAACTGTTTGAGCTGGCAGGTATAGAGCAACTTCGCATTAAAAGCATTGCACTCACCGGTTACCTCGAGTTCTTAGTAAAAAAGTTGAAAGCTATAGATTGTGAAATTATAACGCCCGTTGATCCCTTGCAAAGAGGCGCCCAGCTCAGCTTGTACTTTAAAACAAATGCGAAAGAAATACATGCTAAGCTTATTGAAAAGGGCGTTGTTGTTGATTACCGCGAGCCGGGAGTTATAAGAGTAGCCCCATCGCCACTTTACAATTCGTTTAAGGATGTATACAGGTTTTACGAAATTTTGAACAACCTGTGAGGTCTTTAAAGACCTCACAGGTTTTAACCGGGGCAACTCCGGAGACCTAAATTACCCTCATTCAAAACCTGTGAGGTTTTTACAAACCTCACAGGTTGATCCCCTTTCCTCCCATACTTATAACATTCTCCATCGGCTTCAGCGTAAAGCCTTTTTTTCTTAAAAGATTTATCAATCCCCTGTCACCCGGCAGATGCGCAGCGCCGACAGCAAATAATACTTTACTGCCAGAAATTATACCGGTTATTTTTTCCACCCAATTTGCATTGCGATTGTATAATAGAAGATCCATAAAATGTGACGTACTGCCTTCCTCTTTTTCTGTAAGCTCCTGAATCTTTTTCAGATCCTGGCTTTTGTAAACGGCTATCAACTCCTTCGTGTTATCAAAATTTTTATCGGCGCTGTCTAGAGACTGAACCAGCTCCTTTGCCTGTACGTCGTAAGGAATGCTGTCAAACACGCTTGCCTGAAACTCTACTGTTTCCAATCCTTTAATCTCTTTTTTATATTGTTTGGATTCTTCCAGGATAGATTGTTCCATACCTCCGTCGTTAGCACATGCCATCGCCTTTTCTGAAATTAAAGAACTGATAAAATAAGGCTTGAAATATTGCATCATCTCAAGCGGTATCATACCCGGATTCTTTGTAAAATAATCCTTTACCTTTTTGAACTCTTCGTCTGTTAAAAAATCCTGTAACTTTTTATTGCCATTCATTTTAAGATATTTCATGGCGCCCAGCATCTCCATAAAATTATCCATGTCTATTTCAAAATAGATCTGATCGCTTTCTTTGATTACTTTTTTCAGGTTATCGCTGAGTTTGGTATCTTCAGCGCACATCAGGTGCATTGTACCGAATAAATAGGAAGGCTGCTTCAATCCCTTTCCTGATATCTCCCACAACAAAGTATTTTCGGAATTTTTCTGAGCTATGGAAACAATAGTCATTAGCCATACTCCGCATGCCCCCAACAAAAACTTTTTCATCTTAACTTTGATTTATTTGATTATATGAGAACTATGATTGTTGCATCTGACCGTTAATGTTTACTCTACAACAGCTTCTTCGCCATACATCTGTTCTTTGAATTTTAACGATGGCGAAGCAAGAAAAGGTCCGATATTCAGTGTGTCCCATTTATTATCTACAGCTTCAATAATTTCATCTGAAGCTACGATGATATTTGGCCAGTCGCGCTGAAAATTATCGAGCTCTTTTGTTTTTCTCGTGCCGTCTAACCCAATACAGGCAAAGTTTTTGGCTGCATCTTTATGGGAAACTCCCTGTGCTAATATGCTGTCTCTTTTCGGATCGAGGTTGTTGCAGAACCGCCATAACGCTACAGGAAGGTCATTAGGATCAACAGTATGCTCCACATACAAAATCATTTTAACGGATTGCAAAACCATTACAGCTTTAAACAGCGCTTCGTGCAATTCCCGCAAATGTCCCTTTCTGTTTTTTTCCACCGAAATAATCAGACAGGAAATACCTTTTTTCAACAGGCTATCGTTAACACTTTTGACCTCAGGAAACAATGAAATGATAGTTGAAGCATACGATTCCGTATTGATGGCTTCGTAACCGATTAATGATTCATCTGTTTCCTCTTCAAACTTTGCAGTGCCGTCAATGCACATCTTACCACCAAAACCAAGCTTGCTGCAACTGTGGTCTAAAACATCCATCGGGCCATTGCTGAAGATGACATCAGTAGCCGGATTTAAATTTTTAAACACATACCTGGCTAATGCTTCGTAATCCTGGATCTTTACATGCTCATCAGCAAGCACCAGAATTTTATTAAACATCATCTGGCCGGCTCCCCACATGGCGTTC
>CAXTDO010000023.1:0-18732 GCA_964242315.1 uncultured Flavihumibacter sp. | reverse complement strand
ACTAACGGAATAAATCAAAGGACAAACGAACATCAGTAAGCGAAGTATCAACTGTATGATATTTTGCAGGTCGCGGTATTTGGCTGTAAGTATAGAAAAGATAAGTCCTGATCCAAGGCCAATGCCTGAAGTAATGATTACAACGGGGATGACCAGCCATATATATTCAAGGTGAAGTGTTACTTTTCCGGTAATGCAGTAATAGGTAAGAAAGGCTGCGAACAATACCAGTTGGATGAAGAAGCGTATCCAGTGTAAGAACATTCCGGACAGCGGCGTAATGATCCGTGGAAAATATACTTTACTGAAAATAAAAATATTGCCTAAGAAAGTAAGCGATGTGCCCAGGAAAATATCTGAAAATAAATTCCAGAGTGTGATACCTGCCAGGTAATATAATATCGGAGGAACGCCATCTGTTGAAGCGCCCATCATTTTATTAAAAACCAGTACATAAATCAGCACGGTTAAAATGGGTTGCAAAACCGCCCAGAACGGACCCAGTAAGGTTTGCTGGTAAGATGCCAGAAAATCTTTTCGTACCAGCCGCAGTAGAAGGTCTTTATAAGAATACAGTTCTTTAAAGCTTACTCCCAGCCAGCTTGTTTCTTTTTTAATTTCCCAATCCCAGTGAAGTTGCTTTTCTGACATTGTTTTAGTGTTATGTTAATTCTAACCTGACGTATTCTCCTTGCCATTCAAACAGTTTTTTTAACCACGGAGGAAATGCCGAGAGTTTATACCTTAAGGTTTTTGAAACCTTATAGGTCTTGCCCTCAGCTTTTACTCTGTGGTTAAAAAAACTCACAAAGTAAGCGACTGCAATTCAGTACGCAACTTTACCTTTTTTAAACCAAGCACATTCATCAAATGCATCAGGCAAAGTTTGAAAAGGTAGTAAAAGGTTTTTAAATTCCAGTTCAATTTTAATGCGCCCCGCGCCTGGATAAAAGCGATTTCCTTACTTTCAGGATAGATAATGTTTGAAGCCATGGCATAGTGAATGGAAAAATTCTTTCTCGCTTTATTTTTCAACTTCCTTTTCCAGTCCGGTGGCAGATAGTGCTGAGCGATATCAATGACCTTTATGATATCTTCAATGTTCTGACCGGTTAAAACACTTGTGTTAGAAATATTTGTTAGATGTCCCGTTCTGTAAAGAGCAAGGCATTTTGGTGAGTAGGCAACCTTGAAATTAGCGGCGATCCTTATCCACATTTCCCAATCCTCTCCGTATGTTACGGCAAAGAAACTGCCGAGTTGCTCATACACGCTTCGTTTTACCACCATGGAAGGTGGTTGAAGCATTTGTGAACCGGCTATCCTATACAGGAAATCATCAATGATTCCCTGAGTGGATGCATCTTTCCATTCAGGCTCTTCCTTATCATCAGCGTCGATATTAGTGGATTTTAAATAGGCGGCTCCTATTTCAGGGTAGATTGTAAACAGATTTTCAATCTCTTTATAAAAACCATTTTTTACTTTATCATCGCCATGTAACAGGTGTATCAGTTTGCCCTTAGATCTGTTAATGCAGGTTTCAAAATTTCTGAGGCTTCCCCTGTTTTGTTGTTGCGCATAACAGTAAACCCTTCCTTTTCCGATTTCTTTCACCAGGGCGCCTACATCTCCGTCGGTGCTACAATCATCAATTACTTCAATCTGCATTTTATCCATGCCAGGGTCCTGAGCCAGAACACTTTCAATGGCAGATCTTAAAAACCTGATACAGTTGTAAGTAGGGATCATTACAGACCACAAGGGCTGTTTTTCATATGGGGCAAGCGGAGCAATCACAGGTGGCACCTGAGGTATGCGATCGTTCATTCATTGAAATTTAAAGGAGGCGGATTAGCTATCAGGAGCCAGGTATGAGGTATGGGGTATGAGGTATGAGGTATCAGAAGAAAGCTTATCTTACTTTGATTTCCAGATACCTCATACCTCATACCTGACTCCTGATAGCGAAATACTAAATAATTTATTAAAAAGCATTCTCTTCGCCCCTAATGGTATTAAGCACCGTAATAAATATTATTTTAATATCAAGCATAAGGCTCCAGTTTTCAAGATACCAAAGGTCGTGTTCCACTCTTTTTTGCATTTGGTCCAGCGTTTTTGTTTCACCACGAAATCCTTTTATCTGCGCCCAGCCGGTAATACCGGGTTTCAAAAACTGTCTTATCATATATTGACCTATAATACGCGAGTAACTATCTGTATGCTTAAGCATGTGCGGCCGCGGGCCTACCACGCTCATGTCGCCCTTTAATACATTAAGAAATTGAGGAAATTCATCAAGACTGGTACGCCTGAGTATCTTACCAATCCTGGTTACACGCGCATCATCCTTTGTTGCCTGCTGTTCATTGGCTTTATCATTTACACGCATGCTTCTGAACTTCAGGCAGGAAAAACTTTTATTTTCCTTACCGCTCCTCGACTGCTTAAAAAATATGGGTCCTTTCGATTCTAACCAGATCAGTAAACTGATAATCGGAAACAACCAGGAGAAAATAAAGATCACCACCATAGAGCTTACAAAAATATCAAACAATCTCTTGCGTATCCTGTTGCCCAGATCTTCCAGCGGTTCATTGCGCATGGATATCACAACCATTTCCTTAAGGTAATCAATATGAACATGCCGTTTAACAAAGAACCCAATGTCGGGAACAATCCTGAAGCGTATACATAACTGATCAGCCATCTGGATAAGATGGTAAATACTTGGATTGTGTTCTGGAGCAATAGTTGAATAAATTTCCGTTACGCCATGCTCTTTGCATATGTTTAATGCATCGCTTATATTACTTAAAATCGGGTAGTGCGAAAGTTCATTTACATTTTCGAATTCTTCGCAATATCCTACTATCTGCTTATTGATGCCGTCTTCTTCCAGGTAGCTGACAAGTTTTTTAGACAGGTTATTATAACCGATAATAATTACTTTATTTATTAAATACTCCTTACTCTTGAAATAATTATATATCGCCAGGTAAAGGAACCGGTTAAAAATCAAAGAAATAAAAATGCTGCTTAGTACACTGAAAACAAACGCAGGATCGAAATATTTATACTGCCTGACGAGGAAAACATAAAATAGTACAAGTACCAGAAAGTACGCGAAGATCTGCAGTGTACGCTTTGTAAAAATCTCGAAAGACAGCACATACTTCTCATGGTACAAGCCACCCAGCAGGGTAACAGTAGACCATGCGATACTAAGTGAAAATCCAAAGTAAATGTATTCAAAATAATTATAGCCTTCTATCTTTTCAAGATGAAAAAATGTTCGGGCTATATAGTATGTTGTAAAGAATACTGCATTGATAATTAAAAGATCCAATGCAGCAAGTATTAATTGCAGATGACGTAAAAATCTACTATTCATTGTACAGGTATTTTAAAGAACTACTGTGAGAAGCGTAAAATCAAATCAGACTTTACACCCGTTTAAAGATGTATCAGTTATTAGGAACGGTGTCGTAACGTTTATTATGCTAGTTGGCAAAAGGTGTGAAGAAAGTTCGTCATGTAAGTGTTTTTTTAACCACAGAGGAAGCAGGATTTTCATGATTGAAAACAATTTTCAAAATTTTGCATTGAATTCTGTAAATAATTTCCAATCCTGAAAATCCTGCTTCCTCTGTGGTTAAAAAAATCCGGATGGTTAACGGATGATACGTCTATTTAAGATTAATATATTACTTGTCAGTTTACACCAACCTGCATTTTATCATATTCATGAATCAGTTTGGCTGTTTCCTGAATATTTCCCCTCGACGACGCCCCAAACAAAATTGATTCTACATTGGGCAGGCCGCAAACGTATTCTATCGCTTCCCTGGCGGGAATGGCGCCGGCAGCTAAAACCTGCATGGCAATAGCCCTTACCTTTTTAGTTCGGAGCACTTGCTCATATGCTTCTTTACCACCAGACATTCTAAAACCAACTTTATTGATGGACGAACAGATAATAGGATTCGTAATTCCCACACCTTCCAGCATGGTTAATAATTTTGGCATGTTCATAGTGATGAAACCTGCTTCTGCATTATATTTCTTTGCAACATATTCATGAAAAGCCCTGAGAAAATCTACCATTCCCAATCCTAAAAGCAAATCAGTGATAACATTTTGCAAAAACACTACCGGGGTACTGATGCCTTTAAACATTTTCATTTCCGCATCTATCATCAATTCCATGATAGACAAATAGTCTTTTGATAAATAGGCTACGCCTCCTTTAAATAACGAGCCAAATAAATTGCCTGGTACATATTGTTTAATGGTACCCGCAATACCAAGTTCCGTAACAGCATTAGCATATTTATGCGCATAAGGCATACACGGACAGATTTGAAAATTACGGTATCTCTCCGGGTGGCTCCTGATAAAGTCGCATATGTTTACAATCCTGTCGTGCGTGGTACACATGAATGTATTGATGTTTGCATCAATTGCGTAATCAAGGGTTTTAATGATGGCTTCATCATTTTTAAACTTCATTGATTGGGCTCTGGATTTTTCATCCGATATATGGTTAACAGCAAAAAACTGGTTATCACCAAAAAGTATGCGTTCCATTTCTAATTTTTTATACTGTTTTTAATTAAAGATATTACCCTATCGGTATGCCATGCGCTTTCAAAATTATTTATCGAATTAGGCACTTTCTTCTGTACGGCATTGATAAAATAATCGATCTGAGAGGAGTACTCTTCGCCACGCAGGTAAAACTCAACCGGTTCAGTTAAATCGGTAATGTACTTAACGTTCCATCCCTTTGTATAACCTGGAGGGCACTCCGAAGTTTTAAAATAAACTTTAAGCTCGTTGGCATCACTGATAATTTTACCCTTACTGCCAAGGATCGTAAGAGAAGTAGACATCTTCCTGTAAGTTTCGTCGCTCCAGTTAACCGATAAAACTCCTGATACTTTATTAGAAAGTTCCAGCAATGAAAACACCGCATCCTCTACATTTTTTGAATAAAGTGATTTCAGGATGGAGCCATTCACCTTTGCAATCGGGCCTAGTATGTAGTTAATAAGATCAATCACATGAGATGCATAATCCATAAGGCATCCTCCGCCTTCCAACGGGTCTGACCGCCATGTTTCCTGTTTTGCCTTTATCACTACCGGGCCGTAGGACTCGCCCGCAAAATGAAATATATCACCCAAGTGTCCTTCATCCAGTATTCTCTTTACTTCCTTGAAAGTACCTATGAACTTATTATGATAACCAACCTGATTTATAAGGTTGTTGCGTTTGGCTATATCTACCAGTTGCTTACCTTCTTCCGGGGTAAGACACAATGGTTTTTCTGCAAATACATGGTTGCCATTTTCTAATACCTTCTTCACCATACTTCCATGATATTTGGTTGGAACCGCAACAAAAACAGCTTCCGGGTTCGTTTTGCCAAGCATATCTTCATAATCGGAAAAACATGGAAAAGAAGAATATTTTTTAAATACATCAATAACCATCTTTGATGTGTCACTTACCCCTACCACTTCAACATTAGGATGCGCTCCTAAAATTGAAAGATGAGAGATACCCATTTTTCCAGCACCAATTAAAGCAACTTTTACCATGTTAATTTTTTTATACGTACATTCATAAACAAACAATCCCGCAGAAACATCCGTTGGTTTTTTAGGCCCAGTTCTATAACACTCCCTTATATTTTGACTGCACCAATTCAAGGTGCCGTTTCAGGTCTTCCTCCGTATCAAACCTTCCTCTCATTCTTTTGGCAGGCACTCCTGCATAAATTGAATAAGGTTCTACATCTTTTGTTACCAGGGAACCGGCTCCTATAACGCTTCCTTCTCCTATCTTCACCCCGCCTAAAATGGTAGACCCATATCCTACCCATACATCGTTTTCAATAATCGTTATTACGCCTAACCCTTTCCAGTTATAATCTGCATCAGTTATTTCCATCGCGAGCCGTATAGGTTTCCCTATTTGCTGATAATTATGATCATACCTGCCAATTACGGCTACCTTACTTCCCCACATTACATTGTCGCCAATGATTACATCACTTTCTATTAGTGAATCTTTACCCATATAAAAGTTTTTCCCGATATCAGCCTTTTCCCTGGCCCAAATACGGGTTCTTCTTCCGATAAATACGCCTTCTCCTATGTTATACTTACGGTAAACAACCTTTCTGAGATATTGCGTTCTCAGATTTTTTAGCATATCAATTACTACCATCCAGCATTACATTTTTCATTATCGTGTCCAACTCATTAGAAATATATTCCCTGCTAAAAATTGCCGCCTTTTTTTTATTGTTCTGCCTCATCTGTTTCATGTCATTTTCATTACTGAGCAATTTGTCTAAAGCCTCAAAAACGCTGTTGCTATTCCGGGGCTTTACCCAGATGCAATTCTCAGGTTCGGTCAGGAAATCTTTTGCGGCTCTTATCGGCGTGGTTACAATTGCCAAACCTGCCGCTACCGAATTAAACAAAGCCATAGGAAATCCTTCCGGGTAGAATGTAGGAAACACCAGAATATCACTATTTGAATAATATTTGATAGTTTCCTGCTCGGGAATAAACTTTTCCGTAAGTATAACGCTATCTGACAGGTTATATTGAATAACTTTATTTTTTACAGCTTCCATATCGCTGCCGCTTCCAACAACAATCAATACCGTTTTATGTTTCTTTTGAATGCCGGGAAATGCATCAATAACTTCATGTATGCCTTTCTCGTTAAAAATGCGTCCTACAAAAAGTAATACGGTATAGTCATCTGCAATGTTCAGATTTTTTCTAAAAGAGGGGTCTGTCTTAAATTGATTGGTTCTTACCACATTCTTGGTAACGAGAATCCTGCTTTTTAGGAAGTAGTTTGCTTTATTGATATTATCTTTTTCTTCTGTCGATAGAAAAAGCCATGCTGAAACGTGTTTCCTCAAATAGGGTAATACCACTGTCTTTAAAAAAAAGCTTTTTGAGTCGAGAATCTCAACGTCTGAGCCATGAGATTTTATTACAAAAAAAACAGGTTTGTAATAAAATAATTTAAATATAAAAATGGTGATAAAATCTCTTGTTGAACCCAGTACCTCAAATCGTGAATTAATGTAAACAATATTGGGATGAAACCGGCGGGCTTTTGATATAAGTTTAAAGGCATTTTGAACTACACGAAACAGCCTTCCTGCCTTTGAAGTGTCTCCTTCTTTGGCCGCATACGGAAACTGGTCGCAAGTATACCCTAAGCCTTCAAGCCCCAGCAGTTCATCCACTGCTATTTCAATATGGTGCCTGGTGGGTATGCCAAATAAAACCCTCGTCTGATTCTTCATGGATATCTAAAACATTTTCTAACTAAGCAAATACTTCTTTTCCCTGGCCGGATTTCCTACTACAATACAATCTCCTGAAACGCTTTTAACAACAACCGCACCACATCCGATCCTAACATTGTCTTTTATAAAAATATTTCCAATGATACAAACGTTGCTGCCAATGTCTACATTATCACCAATTACCGGGGAAGTACTTAAACTTCCATCCAGAAAGCGTTTATTACCGATTGTTGTAGAATGACGTAACGTACAATTTTTTCCGATAACAACATCCTGGTTCATTACAAGAGCCTGGCCATGATATAAAGTTAGATTTTCTCCTATCTTCATGCTCCAGGGAATTTCTATACTAAAGAACCATTCTACAAGAATCCTATAAAACATCAGGTAAGGAAAGCCCAGATAATAATAAATTTTACGTTTCGAACAAAAATTCGCCATTCTAAAAAGCAGTAAAATGATCCTTCCTTTTCTATTGCCTTTATTAACCTTCCAATCCTGAAATATAAATTGAAAATAATTCATTCAATGTTGTATTATAACTTCTCTATTAACAATTTAATTATTAGCAATTATGAATACCGGGTTTTCATTACACCTCAATACCTATTAAACGATCATACACGCTTAAATATTTCTTTGTACACGATTCAATCGAATAAGTATCCCTGATTGGCGATATTGTTTGGTTCATCAGCGCTTCTATTCCATTATTGTTGTATAAATTAAAAATATGTACCATATTTTCAGCACAATCCCGGACATTTCCGTTCTCAAACAAGAATCCTCCCGGTGCATGAGATATAATTTCAGCAGGGCCGTCGATATTGGACGCCAGCACCGGAAGGCCTGCCGCAAATCCCTCCAGGATGGTTAAGCCAAATCCTTCATACCTTGAAGGTTGAACAAGCATGTGATAAGAACTTAAATTTTCAAAGATCCAATCCCTGCTACGCTCTCCCATAAAGTGTACGTTATTTTGTAGCCCGAGAGTAAGAACCATTTTTTCGAGGAACTCCTGCGATTCACCACCGCCGATAAAATCCAGCGACACGTTGGTGATTTTGAAATCCTTTACCACTTTATTTAATGCATTCAGCAAAATGTCCTGTCCTTTCTTCTCATATACCAAACGGCTAAGCTGTACCATTCTGAGCGGCTCACCTTTCTTTAAAGCAAATTGCTTCCGCTGATTAAATAATTCAAATGAGATGCCGTTGTAAACTTTTTTAACCCTGTCTTCTTTATACCTTGAAATAACATCTGCATACACTGCATCTGAAATAGCTATAGAAACATCATACAGATCATAATAATCAGTTGGTATGCCCACATCGTGAATTGTTTGAAGCAATCTGCTGTTCTTTGTTTTTATGATCCCTGCCATTTTTGGCTCATGACAGTGAATGATATCCGGTTTCAATTTAAGCAGTAACAGGTTAAACCGGATAATCGGTATGGGATTTTTATTACCCTCTTTTCTTCCGATATAAAAAACAGCTATTCTTTTATCAAGCTGTTTTAGTAAATTATCACTCCATTTATTATTTATTATTATTAACGACACCTCATGGTCAACACACATTTTATTCAGTAAATCTACTGATAGTATCTGTGCTCCGCCTGTTTCAAAGGTAAATAAACAATGAACAATCTTCATTACAATCAGGTTCTTTATAGCAACAAAAAAATTAACGCTTCTTCATATTCGAATAATAGATAATACCGGATCGAACTAAAGAACCCGGAAGTAACATAGCCAGATTCCCCAATGCTTTAACCGGCCACTTTTCCGCATAAGCGATCAACGGTCTGCACTCTTTTTTCTTGTTACATGCAACACCCAGTAAAATGGTATAGATCAATTTGAAACTTAAAGACTTTGGATGGTGCAGTTTCAAATCTTTATAATAAAGAGAATAATACAGGTTTTCCGAATCAAATTTTGTTTCTATAACTGTTGCATTCTGTAACCTTGAATTTGATGTAAGGCTATCAGCCCTGTCTCTTTCGCGCTCTGCAACAACGATATTAACCAACAGTTGTGGCGCAGTTTCCTTCTTTACCCGCAACCAGTTTAAGTGTTCAAACATTCGGAATTCTTCAAAAAACAAATATTTCTTCATTATGCTCGCGATCACCACATGCGTATAATCACCCGAAACACTGCCGGTGAGCCAGTCTTCATATTGAATCCATTTTGTTGCTTCAGCATTTTCAAACGCTGAAGCACGGTCTGAAACAATAAAAAGAAAATGTTTTGTTGAAGGATTTTTTTGAATTGCAGATTTTACTTTAAACAGGCTTACTTCGCTCAATGCATCATCACTATCTAAAAATAAAATAAACTTTTTTGAAGCAACCTCTATACCCCTGTTCCTGGTATAATTCACTCCATGGTTTGCTTTATTAAACAGCACTTTGATAAAGGGATGTTCGTTTGATAGCTGCGTTAAATATTCGCGCGTACCATCTTGCGAGAAGTCGTCAATAATAATAAGTTCCAGTTCAGCATACTGCTGCAGTATAATACTTTCAACACACCGCTTTAGTGACGTGAGGCGATTATATGTCGGTACAATTATACTTATCATTCAATAACAGGTATTAAATAGCAAAAAAAATTAAATGGAAGTTGCAGCAGCAACGGCTTGCTGCTGCCTTTTTAATAAATGCTTCTTTAAATATTTCCTTGCCATATGACGCGGCCATTTTATAATAGAAAAAACTATCATGGGTAATTTTGAAATATAGGAGAGTTTATTTTCAACCGTCCATTGATTAACAGGATGGTAACCTCCAAACCATTTGAATTTAAACACTTCAAAATCTTTCAGTCCGCTTACGATATGCGTCAAAAAAATGAGGTTAAAGTTTCCATACCTCAAATGAAGCACTGTGTGTTCTTTATCCTGGATAGAAAAGTTACTGCTAAGATTTGCGGCGGTTCCTTCCAGGTAATATCCTAACTGCTGATTTACTTTTACCATACTATACTTCTTAGCCACACGAATCTGAAAATCAAGGTCGGCGATCAATTTGAACTGTTCATCGAAGTAACCTATCTGTTCATGAATGCTTTTCCGCCACATGGGGAAACATCCAATGTGGTGCTGCCTGTAAAACGTTGGATTGTTGGGATCAAACTGTGGCTCATTAACGCTTTTGCCCTCTGTACTTCCATAAGTATTCACAATCTTAAAATCTCCGTATGAAAGCGCGAGGTCATCACTGAGATCCAATGCATCAGCCTGGCATTTTAAAGAATCAGGCAGGCGGATATCATCTGCATTCCATGTTGTGATATATTTTCCTTTGGCCATTTTTATACCCCTGTTCCATGTTGCATATAAACCTTCCCTTTCTATTACCACATGTTTCATAAAAGGCAACTGCGGAAGGTAGCCGTTAATGATTGCCAGTTCATGTTGCGTCGGGGAGTTATGGATAAGTAGAATTTCAACCTCATCTTTATTGGTAATTTTTGCAGCCGCCCCGAAATATCCGGGGAGGTATTGCTCGCAATTAAAAAGTGAAGTAATTACTGTGATACGGCACATTAAAGCTGTATTATTTAATTTAATTATAATCGAAAGAGATATCTCTTACAATTGTTCTATTAATTTTGTCAGCGACTCGCCGGCAACTTTCCAGTTCAACCGTGTTTTATATTCCTGAAAAGAGGAAAGCGATAAATCAACATATTTTTGTTTATCAACAAAGTAGCTGGAAATAAGATCTACATAATTATCTACTGTAGCAAGAGGATCCAGGGCAAAACCGTTTATTCCGTTTCTTATTGCTGTTGGCACCCCGCCTGTTTTTCTTGAAATGGAAGGCATTCCAAACGAACTGGCTTCACAAAATACACAACCGAACGCTTCAGCTTTGGAAGGTAAAAAAAGAAAATGGCAGGTTTCATACAATTGTTCGAGAAGGTTTCTTTGCTCCGGGATGGCCTTTTTTAGGTATCCATGATTGATAATAAAATCGTGCGTGTCATCAACAGGAAGGGTATGCAGTCCTACAAAATGCAGTTCAACTTTTATTCCTCTTTTTTGCAATTCTTTTGCGGCAAGCACAACAAGATCACCTCCTTTTCTTAAAAAGTCAACACCATTAAATAAGATTTTAAGCGTTTTATTATCCTTCTTAAAAATAAATTCCCGAACTTCTGATTCAGAATATTCTTTATCCAGGTTAGCGCCAAAAGGCACTACTTTAACTTTTGATGGATCGGTTCCATAATAGTCAACTGCAGATTGTGCTGCCCATTCGGAAGAATAGATAGCTAAAGCACAGGTGTCCAGAGCATGCTTTTCTATTTCATGACCCTGCCGTATCATATCGGAAGACCAGAGGCCGGCAGGTTCGTAGTAATTCAACATGCAGGCAAAAGTTGCATCAGTAAATATAACTTTTGGCAGATCAGTTTTCAGATAAGCCAATGGCAGGCTACCGGGGGAAAAAATGCAATCATATTTTTCATTAGAAAGACGGGCCGATACCTGGGTAGCGTAGCCTTGCGCCATTGTCACCGTTCTTTCCAATGCAAACTTTTTATTCCGGATTTTGGTAAAATATACTTTTTTTAAAAAATTTCCTATTGTAACGTGTCCGGTAAGCTCGCCTATAAATTTTAAATTGTTCCCATTGTCTTCCAGTGCCTTACTTATATAATAACCCAGGCCAGACCAATTACTGACATTCCTGGCGTTATAAGTAGAAACAAAAGCGATATTCATGAAGTTAGAGCGGTTGTGTTTGAATGAGCAATGAGCAGGCAATGTTATTACGGTAAAAAATTCAATTTTCAATAATCAATTTTCACTAAAGCGCTTTCGGTAAAAATAATGTTGTATTTATTATACATTGAATATTGATAGTTGAATATTGAATATTTTTTTGGTTAAAAGCATTGACCTGCACCTGTATTCTTAAAATAACACCTTGTATAAGTCAAAATCAAGCGGCTTCCTCGAGCGCTTCTTCTATTTCCACAGATGGCTTCCACTTATTATATTTAACTACCGTATATAATGAAAAATTCATGAGTGTCCAGGCGTTGCCTAATAATGTTTCTCCCATTATCGTTGAGCTTATTAATGTAGCCAGGAAAAAAGCGCATAGATACCCCGTCAGCCAGTCTCTCGTTTTGAAAAAATTAAACAGGCTATCTACAAAAAAAATAAATACGATGCCAAAAATCATCAATACTCCTATCCATCCGGTATGTAATAAGAACAATGGAATAGTAGAATCGGCGGCCCAGGCGCCTATCGAATCCATCTGCTGGTAATATTTTCTGTCCATTCCCTCGCCAAGCCAGGGGTTTGTTGCGTTTACAATTTTGGTGGCCTCACTCAGGTATTCCATTCTGATGTTCACATTATATTCACTCTTGCCTTCTGTTTTTGCCGACAGCAACCGTTCAGAGAAGTAATTTGTCTGGCTTGGAAATACTTTTTGAATAACCACTAATGTCAGAGACATAAAACCTACCAGTAAAATCAGGTTCATTACAAGCTTGCCACTAAATTTATAACCGTATAACAGCAACAGCACGCCCACTTCTATTACCACAACAATGAGATAAGACCTGGTGAACGTGAACAGCAGTCCTACCGGTAATAATATGATATTGGCAATAACGAGCTTCCTGGGTATTTTAATGGTGGGAGTAATCAGTGACAGGATGGATAATACAATAATAGGAATCAGCCAGAGTGGAATAGTTCTGAAGTCCCTGAGAAATGATTCCGTTCCAAAATCAACTTCCGAAAAGATCAACGATTCATCAAAAAGGGGCACGATCTTGCTGGAATTAAGAATGTAAATTATTGTAGAAACCGGTGTTACATAAAACATCAATCTTATGAATCTCTCGTAATCTTCCCGTGTTAGCGATTCAAATATGGCTACCCACAAAAAGTAACTAAGTGAGATATACATGAACTTTCTACCGGTAAGAAAAACCTCTGCGTTATTAGGATAGTTGAGAAAAGAGCGCAGCCATAAGAATATGATATATCCTAAAAAAACAGCGATAATCGTTGTACCTATCCAGGGCACTTTTTTATAGCGGGCCTTCATAAGCCAGATGGCTATTGCCAGCATTAAAAAAAATAGCACATCAATAAATATTGTCTGGTAAGGTGAAAGGAGGTTCTTACCGGCAATAACGATATACTGATCTATAAATGCAGCTTCACCCTGCTGAAGCGCCAGGGGTAGGATCAGATAATACACAGGGTTTTTCTTTCCCATGTATAAACTTATGATGGTATAAATAGCTATCGCGATCAAAAAAAATAGTGTTAGGGTAATCGTAAACGGAAATATAACCTGTCAACCATACGGACATTTTTTTAACCACAGAGGGCGCAGAGGAGGAAACACAGAGGGCATAAAGAAAGCCTCTGTACCCTCTGTGTTTCCTCCTCTGCGCCCTCTGTGGTTAAAAAAACACTAACAATATGTAATATCATACTTTACTTAACAATTAAAGCTTCTTAATTTCCGCTAAAAAAGAAGGCATATCAAAACAATATTCAGCTACTTTTTGTAAAATTGCTTCTTCCTTATTCCACCATTTAAATTCCAGTAACTGTTCAATAATTTCCGGAGAGAACCTGTATTTTACTATCTTAATCGGGCTGCCGACAGCCACTGCATATGGGGGAATATCTTTACTTACTACTGCGCCTGCACCAATGACTGCACCATCACCTATTGTAATTCCATCCAGTATAATCACATTCCTGCCGATAAAAACATCATTCCCTATCATGATCCTTTTTCTCTCTTCAAGCGAGCTATTGGTTACCAGTGATCGTCCGTTTTGCTTACGGGTTGAGTAAAACATCGGTGATGTAGATACGCCATTGAGCGGATGAACGCCCCATCCGGCACATAAATCAGGACCTATAGAACAGTACTTTTCAATCGTTGCCATTGATATCCTGCCATTGGCAGAAATATAGGTACCCTCTCCCACAATCACATCGGCAAAACTATACGGCTCATACAACTTGGCCTTAGGTGAAATGCTGCAGTTAAGGAGTTCTTTTTTTAATGGATGTAATAAATAATAAAATTTAGAACGTAATAGGTTTATATAACTCATAGAATATTAAATGTTGCCATAAGACACTGTTATCAAACTTCTTTAACCGGTCAAAATAGCTAGTGTCGTGTGAACAGCTATCAGCCGTCAGCTATCAGCGGATCAAAACCACGTAAGCTTTCTTCCTGATAGCTGACGGCTGATAGCTGTTCACCATAAATTATTTATCCCAGACACCGGTAGCTGTCTGGTTGATTATTTTCTCACATTGAATGGAGAAAATAATACCCATGATGGTAAATAAAAGAGTATTGGCACTAACTATTCCGGCTAAGCCAAAATGTTTGCCCAGGAAGATAGCCAGGGGAATATTGGCGAGAGAACTTCCGATAACAAGATATAACTGAAGCCTCACCTTACCCACACCATTCAACAGGTATACAGGAAGGGTTGGCCACATATAAGCCATTACATAAAATGCCATCCCTAACGACAAAGAAACGGGAACAATTACCGCTTTGCCAATCCATACTTTATAAAGCGTTTGGGATACCAGGAACAATGCTAAAGAACCAATGGAAAGCGCCAACCACAACTGCCGCATCTTTTTTATGCTAACCCTGATCCAGCTAAAATCCTTTTTTGCATAAGCATCTGTGAAAGCGCTCCAAAAAGGTGTAATGATAATAGTAAAAATCATTATTAAAATAGAAAACAATTTATTAGATACGCTGAAAGTAGTAACGGACTCCGGTCCTAATATCCTGGTGATAATAAGCGTGTCTGTTTGAAATAAAATCAGTGCCCCCATTTGTATAAAAAAGAATATACCGCCTGTATTGATTAAACTTTTTGCAAATCTGAAATCAACGTTTTTTAGTTTTGGAGAAAGTACTTTCAGGTTTGTTTTGAAGAGATACAAACCCGATACAAACATTACAACTATGGGAGTTCCGGCTAAAACCAACACAAGTGTCATCAGGTTACCCGGAACAGTTTTAGTAAGTATAAAAATGATAATCAGTGTGGCAAACTGACCTATGAAAGTTATAACAGATGATTTTGAAGGCTGGTGTGTCGCTGTTAGTAATGTATTCAAAAGCTGAATCACAAATTGAACGCTGCAGCATAGAAGCACTATAATAATCACAGGCCTTACACTGTACGACAACGAGGAGGGGATATTAAGTATTTTATTCCAGTCGAAAACGAAGCTAAGGCCACAAACCACTACAAAGAAAAGAACAGCAATAAGGCTCATTGCCGCGTAGGTAGTACTTACATACTTATTCATTTCCTCTTCCTGGTTCAATGCCAGGGCGTGAGCCAGTTTATTTTTCAAACCGTTTCCCAAACCGATATCAAAAAAATTCATCCAGCCAACTATAGCGCTGATAGTAAGCCAGATGCCATATTGTACGGGATTGATGTAATTGATAGTCATGGGCACCAACAGTAAAGAAACAGGAATACTGGCGCCCTTGATCAGGAAAGAAATGGTAACATTTTTTCTGACCTTCAAAGAACGCTCATGCCCATCCTTAAAGAAACTTCTACCTAAGGTCTTTACTAAAGCTATCATTAATGAAAAAAATTAGAGGCAGGCAGATACGTAAAAGTCATTAATAATTTTCGAAAGATTATTAATGACTTTTACATATCTTATCAAAAGAAATTAAAATACTATCAACTGACTTCCATCGTTCGAAACCGGAACTTTTTCAAGATTTATTTTTTCTATCTCGGCAACCAAAGTGTAACCCATTGTCGGCAATAAAACTTTTACTGTTTTGTTTTTTATTTCAAGAACATTGCCTTCTCTCATCATTAAAGGACCACCGATTATTCTAACTTTATCATTTAAATTTACAGTAGATTTTTCTACCTGAACATGATGATACTCGTTTAAAAACCTTTTGATCACGTCAATTTCCTCTTCACGAATTACAGCAGGTTTCTGCAACCAGTAAACGAAATTTAATACACCGCTTGTTTCTCTTACCATTGTTTGTTCAAGGTTAGATACATTTACGAAAACATACGATTGAAACAAAGGTTCCATAACGATCTTTTTACGATCGCTCCATTGTCGTTGCACTTTATTCAGCGGACAGTAGCTTTCAATGTTTTTACGTGTTAATAAACCTGCAACTTTCTTTTCCCAGCGAGGTTTAGTGTAAACAGCGTACCACATTTTATCTTTAATCATCTTTAGTTATTTAACGCGTTAATATTAATCGTAGATTTCTAAAAGCTTCGCTAACCCAGTCACATTCCTGTTGAGTTTTATCATAGAATAATCACCCGTAAAACAACTCTCCATCTCAATTTGATGTTACCTTACTTCTTTCTTTTCTTATCTGTATATCCGTATGCCGCACCATACTTGCCAAATCCAACTGAATGTACCCCATTGAATATGATAGCTGCATTTTTTAATTCCCTTACTTTCAAATGATCTTTTAAAATATTTATCTGTTCACGTGATGTATAATTATATCGGATTACAAATAATGTAGCATCGCACAGGTTTGAAATAATCAAAGGATCTGTTACGGCATTTACCGGCCCTGATTCCATTATGATATAGTCGTAATGTTCATCCAGGTATTGTAATAAGTCCTGTAGCCTGCCATTTAATAATAATTCTGAAGGATTGGATACTTCATTGCCGCTAGAAATTAAAAACAGGTTCTCATTCTCACCTGTTTTGTGTATGATCTGTTCTTTACTAACTCTTCCTCTTAAAAAGTCTGAAATACCCAGTTGACTGATATTATTGAAAATCTGACCTAATCTTGGTTTTCTTAAATCGAGTTCCAGCAACACTACTTTTTTCTCCGTCAATGCCAAACTTAATGCCAAATTAGCTGCAACAAAGCTTTTGCCTTCTCCTGAGATAGAAGAAGTAATTAACACTTTCTTCTTGTCTGAGCCGATGCCGATGTAGGATAAGGAGCTTCTTATTTGCCTGAATTGTTCAGCAATAAAGGTCCTGTCTCCATCGCCTATTACAAGGTCTTCCTTTGAACTGTTGTGAACAATCTCACCTATTATAGGAAAACTTAGCAGATCGCCGATCTCGCTACGGAACATTATTTTTTTAATGAAAAGATCTTTTAACATAACATAGCCTACAGGTATGCTTAATGCCAGCAGAAATGCTATGCCATAGATGAGATTTTTTTTCGGACTTACCGGGTAAACACCAGACTCTGCACCGTCAACCAGCCTGCTGTCGGCAACAGTTGACGCAAAAGATAAAGCAGCCTCTTCCTTCTTTTGAAGTAAAAAAGAATACACATTATTCTTAATGGCCTGAGATCTGCTTATTTCAATTAATTCACGCTCTTTCTGAGGAATGTCTCTGAGCATAGATTTATAGCTGTCACTGGTACTTGTCAGGTTTGCCTTGCTAGCTACGAGATTATCACGCTGACTGCGGATGTTCTCCAGTATGCTTGGTTTTATTTTATCAATCTGGTCTCTTAACGACACTAAAGCCGCGTTATTTTCACCGGTGGTTTTCTTTAATTTCTCATATTGTATCTCAGCGGTATTCAACTTCTCAAGCAGGCTGGATAGTAATCCGTCGGTAAGTCCTGCTGTAGACGGAACTATACCGGATGTATTATCTTTTCCCAGAACATATTTTTCCACCTGGTCTAAAACTGATAGCTGCACGCTTATACCGCTTACTTTCTGATCATTGCTTTCAACGCTTTGCAGAAATATCTTCCCCTGTTCGCTGATGTTTACAATGCCTTTATTAGCTTTAAATCTCTGGATGGCAATTTCTGCAGAATCTAATTCAGATACTACGTTCTTTAACCTGGTAGTAACAAAAGCCAGCGCATTGGCCGACGATTTATTCTTTTCATCAATGGATACCAGATTATAAACCTTGATCAATTCATTCAGGATATCCTCTCCCCGCTGTGGCACCTGGTCGTACAATTTTAAATTTATAATGGAAGACAGTTTACTCGCCGGGCTTACATCCAAACCGCTGATGAGGCCATTCGCTATATTTTTAACGTCAACTAATATGAAGAATAGCGGTTTCTTTTCAGGAGATTGCGTATAGCGATTGTTGGGAACAAACTTTATGGTACCCCATTTGGTATCAATCCATTGATTTAATATAAAAGGCTTTCCATCAACAGTAACCAGCTTGGTGTCTTCGCTATAATTAAAATATATTTTGTCGTGTTCTAACAATGAATCCGGATTTTTCAAAAATATTTTCACCGGAGAAGAAATATATGCAGACACCGAATTGATTTTTCCATCAACATATACAGGAGCATATAAGGCC
>CAXTDO010000022.1:0-19157 GCA_964242315.1 uncultured Flavihumibacter sp. | reverse complement strand
CTCTGCGTTTCCTCCTCTGCGCTCTCTGCGGTTAAAAAAACTTCCTAAAATGGGACATTTAGTTGTTGCTTATACTTCTTCAATATCACTACTGACAGGCTAAACAACTACAACTGACAATTTAGGATCATATTTTGTTGGTATTCACTTATTGATTGCTAAAACATTAAATTGCTGTCATATAAATGTTGCCGATCAATTAATAAACTTTTCATGTCAGGTATTATGAAGATCCGTTCACTTATATTTTTTGCCTTACTACTTACGTCTTTTTATGCTGAACCTGCATTTGCCCAGGTAAATATTTCTGTAGATGCAGGCCAGGTAATCAAAACAATCCCCACTAATTCAGTTGGCATCAATGTCAATTATTTAATGGATGGAAGTTATATTTCTCCCACCACCACAACCGCTACTACCAGTACTTTAAAAAGCATGAATGCAAAACTGCTTCGCTATCCTGGTGGCGAAAAGTCTGACAATTATTTTTGGTCCTCCGCTCCATATGATCGTGCCAACCCTTCAGTAATATTAACCGGTACCTGCCAGTTTCCTTCCAATGACAGCCGGTTTGTTCAGGCAGATTTAAAAACCAGTAAACCCGAAGTGCTGGATTTTGATGAATTTATGGTAATGGCAAAAGCCACAGGTGCAGAACCAATGTTAGTGTGCGCCTATGACGCAGCTTACTATGGGGGCAGCATCGCTGCTACTTATCCATGTGGTGTAAAGCCAACCCTGGACCAGCTTATTACCAATGCGAAAGAATGGGTACGCTATGCAAATAAGACTAAAAATTATAATATTAAATACTGGTGTATAGGCAATGAAAGCTGGAATAACTGTACATACAATGGTTGTGTAAGTGCAGATCAGTACGCTATTGACATTGTGAAATTTGCCAACGCAATGCGTTCTGTTGATCCTACCATAAAAATAATTGCAAATGGCCTGGGGTCGGCCTGGTGGCAGAAGCTGGTTACCGATCCAGCCTCGGCTGCTGTAATTGATTACCTGGGCGTTAGTTGTTACCCTGTATATAACTATAGTGGCGGTTATGAAGATTATAAGAACAATAATTATGATTTAAGGGATGACTTAAAGATAGCTGCTGAAGCCATCACTAACTTTGCTTCCACAGCAGATAAATCAAGGATCAAAGTAGTAGCAACAGAGTTCAATTCAATTGACTGGAGCGGGGTATGGGTTGATAATAACGATATAGGCCATGCACTTTTATCTGCGGAGATTTTAGGTCAGAGCCTGAGAACCCCGGAGGTAGAATCCATGCTTTTCTGGAACACCCGCTGGATTGATAATGTTACAAAGCCTAATGACATCTTCGATGCATTGAATAAAAACAGTGGCACTAACGCAAACGGGTTGATGCTTTCGGCGATGTACAATCTCATCCTTCCTAAAATGGTGAAAACAACAGAAGAAGGTAAGATAAAAACTTTTGCTTTTTATGATAACGCCAGTAACAAGCTTAACATTATCCTGATAAATAAAGACAATGTAAGCCAGCCTGCTAATGTATCGGTTGCAGGATTTAGTCCTAATCCTTCCTGTGTAAGATGGGAATATAAAGGTGCCGACATGAATGACACGCAACCTGCTTATGCATTTAAAGATTCAGTGTCGCTCGGCAAATATCCTTACCTGATCTCTTTGCCTCGTAATTCTATTACCGTTCTTAAAATGGCTGCATCCAATATTGCATTGCCACTGCCTCTTATTTCTTTTTCCGCTACTTTAATGACTAACGGTACCGGGCAACTGATCTGGCAAACCAACACAGATGATAAAAATGCCAGCTTTAACATACAACGCAGTACAGACACTGTAACATGGACCACTATCGGCCAGGTTTCAGCAGATGGCACTGTTACCAATAAATCATACCAGTTTGATGATACCAACCCCTTTGCTTCCGGCGATAAAGTGTATTACCGCATTGTGAAAACAGATGCTGCCGGCCAGGCTTACACCAGTAGTGTGAGATCACTGCAAAAGATCATCGCTTCTTCTTTAACTATTAAACTCCTGACCAACCCCGTTCAGGAATCGGCAAACTTCACCATAAACGGAATAAGGTATGCTGCGTTAAAAATAAATCTGCTTGATTCAAAAGGTACCATCATCCGGGCATTTCCCGAGGTAGCCTCTGACGGCCTGGTTACTGTTGACCTTAAAGCTATTCCATCAGGAGTTTATTTTGTACAATTTATCTCTTCTGTGGCACAGAAAACTTTTAAGGTGATTAAGAATTGATTGTTTGCCGATGATGGAGTTTGTATGTAATCACAATAGATGTAGGTTTGACAATAAGGTGAATACTTTTTGATGCGGTAAATTAGCGAACCAGGTAGTCATGATCCATTAATTATAAATCAAAAGGTGTTTTTACAATTTATTAGGGTTAACGCTCTTTAATCCTTTGATATTTGCAAAATCTTTCATTGTTCGTAATGAGGGTGTAGCCATAAGCAAGTGCAGTAGCAGCAATAATAGCGTCAGGAGTTTTTATCTTTTTAATTTTTCGGAGTTGTACGCAGTGTTTAATAACGTCAGTGGTGATATTCAGAACAATGCAATCAGCAATAAAATCCTTTACTTTTTATTCAGTGGCGACTCCAGTATTCCAACAAAGTAATTCTATTTGAGTAATAACCGAAAGATTAGGAATAATGTCAATAATAGTATCCATGAATTGCATGCCTGTGGCAGAAAAGGAAGCCGATAAATAATCAGACACTACATTAGTATCCATTAAATATTGTTCCATTCGTTGCGCATTTGCCGGATATGTTCGTTTAAATTTTGTCCTTGTTCCTTCGTGAGAATACCTTTATATTTCTCAGACAGTTTAGGTTGTTCAGCAGTAATATTTTCCTTCAATACTTTAATAAGATTGAGTTGTTCCAATTCATGTAAAAGACCTGCGGCTTTTTGATTGGTAAGTTGTATAAGCATTGTATCCATTATATAAATTTAGCATAAGCTTTTTGTTTTTAAAGGCTCCTCACAATATAAATATAGGCGGATAAAATATTTTCAACTATAGTTGGTTTATAAAATAAACTACTTTACATTTGAGACAAATTTATCAACGTGCAAAAAGTATTTGGATTACTGTTCATCCTCATCTCATCTGCATCCTTCTCACAATCCCTTATATCGGGGAAAACGAAAGATAATAAAGGGCGTCCCATACCCGGAGTGAGTATCACCATTAAAGATTCTTACGATGGAGGCACGTCCGATTCAACAGGAATATATAAATTTAAAACTTCCGAACAAGGCGAAAAAATTATCACTGCTACCTCTGTAGGATATTACCCATTTGAACAAAAAATAACTTTAACTGGTGCCCCTTTAAATCTTGATATCATTTTAAAGGAAGAGCCTAATGAGCTCAAAGCGGTAGTTATAACTGCGGGCAGTTTCGAAGCCAGCGATTCCAAGCGAACTACCGTGCTAAATCCCATTGATATTGTTACTACTGCCAGCGCTAACGGCGATGTTACGAGCGCCTTAAAAACATTGCCCGGGGCACAACAGGTAGGAGAAAGCGAAGGATTGTTTGTTCGCGGCGGCACGGCAAATGAAACAAAAGTTTTTATTGATGGAACCCAGGTAAATAATTTCTTTTTTAGCAGTGTACCCGACATCGCCCAGCGCGGAAGGTTTTCTCCTTTCCTGTTTAAAGGCACTGTTTTTAGTTCAGGAGGCTACTCGGCCCAGTATGGACAGGCGCTTTCCTCAGTACTGTTGCTGGAAAGTATCGACCTTCCTGAACAAACCGCTTCTAACCTGGGTATCTCCACAGTAGGCTTAAGTGCAGGTTATCAGAAACTTTCAAAAAACAAAAAATCAAGCTGGGGAATCAGCTACAATTATACCAACCTGTTGCCTTATTTCAAGATAGTAAAGCAGAAGCCGGACTATTTTCACATTCCCGAATTTCATAATAGTGATTTCAATTACCGGCTGAAGACATCCAAAACAGGCATGCTTAAATTTTACGGATATATGAACGCCAGCAATCTGGGACTCAGAAGGCCTGATATAGATTCCGGTAATCTTAAGAATGCTTTCGGGTTAAAAAACTTTAACCTCTACGGAAATCTTTCCTGGCGCGAAAAAATAGGTGAGCACTGGAAAATGAACCTGGGACTGTCTTATAGTACAAATACCGATAAAATAAACAACCAGGTTCAGAATCAGGCCAACAGTAAACAAACTTTTGTCACCTATCCGTTCTCACAAAAAAACTTCGATATTACAGCAAACGCTGACCTGGCGGTTATAAAAGCAGTATTTGAAAGAAGGCTTAAAGGATTAAGTATGTTTAGATTCGGGGGTGAGTATCTGTATAGTAAAGATAAAAGTAATTATACCAGTGATTCGCTGTTTCAGTTAAGAACTCAGGCGGCTGATCATTTCAAAGCAGCATTTACAGAGGTAGATATTTATGTTACTAACGATCTGGCGGCAAAAATAGGCACTCGGGTAGAGCATTCAACACTGTTAAACAAGGCTAACATAGTGCCCCGTGTTTCACTTGCTTATAAAGTTGGAGAAGTAGGCCAGGCCTCGCTTGCATACGGTGAATTCTACCAGAAACCTGATAATAGTTTTTTCATTCGTACCTACCGTTTTAATGAACTAGAGTACACCAGGGCAACTCATTATATTGCCAATTATCAGAAGGTGACCCGCGAGCATACATTACGAGCGGAAATATTCTATAAAAAATACCACGACCTGATAAAAACGGTTCCGGTTAGAAATACACTTGATAGCCTCAATAATAACGGCTATGGAGATGCCAAAGGATTTGAGCTTTTCTGGCGCGACAAGAAAACCTTTAAGAATGTAGATTACTGGATTTCCTATTCGTACCTAGATACCAAAAGAGATTACTTAAACTATCCAACGGCTATACAACCGAGTTTTGCAGCCCATCATACCGCATCGCTGGTAGTGAAAAAATTTGTTACCAAATTGAAAACGCAGTTCAATGGTTCTTACACTTTTGCTTCGGGCCGTCCTTACTACAACATTCGCTATGATGCGCCTGCAAATTCTTACAAAATCTTTGATCACGGAACAACTATTAATTATAACAGCCTTAGCTTTAGTGTCAACTATCTGCCTAACATAGGAAAGGAAGGCGCCAATAAATTCACCGTATTTGTTTTTTCAGTCACCAATGTGTTAGGCAGTAAACAGGTATATGGGTATAATTACTCTTACAACGGAATGATAAAAGAAGCAGTAACGCCACCGTCTAACCGCTTTTTCTTCCTGGGATGTTTTCTTAGCTTTGGCGTAGACCGGTCTGAAGATGTGATCAATTCAAACTTATAATTTACCGAATAAATAAATGCAGTAACAATTTTAAAACTTAATAAAAAATAGATATGAAAAAGATTCTGGTGTTATTAATGGTTACAGTGTCATCCACTCTATTGTTTGCTCAGAGTGAGAAATATACAAAAGCCATGGAAACTAATATTGCCATGCTGGATTCAGCATTAGGGAAAGGAGGTATGGCAGCGCTGTCTAACACATTTGAACGCATCGGCGATGCTGAAAAAACGCAGTGGCTTCCCTACTATTATGCCAGTTACTGTGCTATCATGAATGCGCTGACATCTAAAGATCAAACCAAAAATGATCCTATCGCAGACAGATCTGAGCAGCTTATTAAAAAAGCTGAAGCTATCGTTGGAAAAGAAAGTTCTGAAATCAGTGTCATTAAAAGCATGATCGCATCTGCTCATATGATGGTAGATCCGCAGGCACGCTATCAGCAGTATGGTGCGGCTTCCATGAGTGAGATTGCTAAAGCCAAAGCTCTTGATCCCACAAATCCCCGCCCTGTCATCCTGGAAGCCCAGGCTAAATTTTATACTCCCGAAGCTTTTGGCGGTGGCAAGGCGCCGGCAAAAGAACTTTTTACAAAAGCACTTAAAATGTTCGACACTTTTAAACCTGAAACCAGTCTGCATCCTGCCTGGGGTAAGGCTACTACCATGTATTTTTTGTCTCAATATAATTAATAGCCTGATGCCATTCCGTCAGAAATTTTTTAACCACGGAGGAAAAGCCGAGGTAGCACGGAGGGCCACGGAGAAGCACCCTCCGTGGCCCTCCGTGCTACCTCGGCTTTTCCTCCGTGGTTAAAAACACTTACAAGGTTAGCTACTACATTTCAATAGGAAAATCATACTTAACATTAATATGTTTTGATGTTTAAAGACCTCGACCCCATATTGCATTCGCAACTCAGACTGGCTATTGTTTCACTCCTGATAAGTGTAAAAGAAGCTGAATTCACCTTCTTAAAGGAGCAAACAAATTCAACAGCCGGTAACTTAAGTGTGCAGATTAATAAATTAAAAGAGGTGGGTTATATCGATGTGATGAAACAATTTAAAGATAACTATCCTCAAACTACCTGTAAAATAACTTCAACAGGAATAGATGCCTTTAATGAATATGTCAAAAACCTTCAGTCTTATCTATCTGCGAACAGAGGTGGCTAATATTTACAGTCATTTAATAAAGAAAAGCAAATAATTGCCGTCCATCCATTATAACGCAACAAATGCCGGCATAACCTGTTACATTATGTATTCTATCAATGCATTTGGCGTATGTCTGCAATAATAAATGTTTCCTTATTAACAAAGCAATTCAAAGACGTGAAGGCGGTGGATGAATTGTCTTTTACGGTGAACCAGTCAGATGTATATGGTTTTCTCGGGCAGAATGGTGCAGGCAAGTCTACCACCATAAGAATGTTGCTTACATTGATTGAACCAACGAACGGTGAAATTGAGATGTTTGGATTGAACCTGCAAAGTCATAGAAAAGAGGTGTTGCAGCAGGTAGGAGCTATCATTGAACGTCCGGATCTGTACAAATATTTGTCAGGTTATGAGAACCTCAACTTATTTGCAAAAATGAATAGAGTAGATGCTTCCAGGAAAAGATTAATGGAACAGCTTGAACTGGTTGGACTGGCTGACCGTGCGCATAGCAAGGCCAAAACTTATTCTCAGGGTATGAAACAGCGTCTGGGTATTGCTATTGCGCTGGTTCACGATCCTCAACTGGTTATATTAGATGAGCCGACGAATGGTTTGGATCCTCAGGGCATTGCAGACATGAGAAACCTGATCTTACACCTGAGCAGGCACATGAATAAAACGGTAATGGTTTCATCACATTTGCTTAGTGAAATAGAACAGGTTGCCACACGCATGCTTATTATCAACAAGGGTAAGAAAATAGTGGAAGGTAGCGTGGAAGAGCTGATTGATCCGGCAAAAACCGTTGTTTCATTAGAAACAACAGATACGGCGTTGGCCCTGCAATTTATTAAAAACAGCAAATGGAACATCTTTTTAAAAAAGCCTGCTACGGAAGGTATTTTTTTTGAGATGAATAAAAAAAGTATCCCTGAATTAAATCGTGATCTTGTACATGCCGGAATAGGTGTTTCAGGATTGCAACTGATCAATTCGCTTGAAAATTATTTTTTAGATATAACTGCAGGTACTCAACATGTTGGCACTTTTACGGATTGAACTGTTAAAAATATTCAGGAGGCCGAGGACTTATATAAGCTTCGCAGCTATCGCAGCGATGGTAAGCATCGTGCAGGTAGCATTGAAAATCGACGGCGTATCTTACCTGGAATTCCTAATGGGAGGCATGAAGGATTCCATTGAAATACCTTACGAAGTGGTATTGAACGGATACCTGGTGTGTTTTATCATCTTAAATCTATTGCTGATACATGTGCCTTTGCTGGTGGCATTGGTTGCCGGCGATTCCATTGCAGGCGAAGCAAACATGGGTACCCTGCGGTTATTACTTACGCGGCCGGTTAGTCGAACCCGGTTTATGCTCACCAAATTTGCAGCCTGCGTTATTTATACCGTTTTGTTATTGATATGGATGGCGTTGCTTTCTCTGTTTGCGAGCATTTTTATCTTTGGTACAAATGATATGATTATCACCAGGAATGATGTGGTGGAGCAGATTCAGCGAAATGATATCTTATGGCGCTATATCGCTGCTTTTGCTTATGCCGCTGTAGCCTTAACAACAGTAGCTGCTTTGGCTTTTCTGTTGTCAATTTTTGCGGATAATTCTATAGGGCCTATTGTTTCCACTATCAGCATAGTAATTGTTTTTACCATTTTATCAGAAATGCAGATACCTATTTACGATAAAACAGTAAAGCCCTGGTTGTTCACTTCGCATATGCTCGCATGGAAAGGGTTCTTCTATTCCAAATCGAATGGAGAAGGCGAGGCTATTGCAGGTTCCATTGAAAATTTGCCGGCCATCATCAAAAGCCTGAGCGTATTGCTTGGTTACATAGTTTTGTTTGTAGGATCAGCAGTAGTGGTTTTTCGGAAAAAGGATATCTTATCGTAAATGAAATGTTGTATGAAAGGAATATTAGTAACTGCTATTTTGTTATTTGTTTTTTTGCCATTTACCCATGCACAGGATGCACTGGCTTTAGTTGAAAAAGTAAAATTAAAGATTGAGCAGGTAAAAGATTATGAGGCTGATGGCACTATGAAAACAAATGTGCCTTTTTTGAAAGTGCCTATGGCCAATGTTACTGTTTATTTTAAAAATCCTGATAAGCTGAAGATCAAAAATCAGAAAGGTATATCTCTTGTTCCGAAAGGCGCTGTAAGCATGAGCCTTAGCAACCTGATGAGTAACAGAAAATTTACGGCTATACCAACCGGTAATGAAAAAATTGATGGAATTTCTGTAACGGTGATAAAACTATTGCCAACTGATGAAAACTCAGATATCGTGCTCTCAACATTATATATCGATGAGACAAGGTTGCTTATTTTAAAAGCCAGAACAACCACCCGCGAAAACGGCACTTACGAGCTGACCATGCAATATGGAAAATATGCTTCTTATGCTTTACCTGACAAAGCCTACTTCAGTTTCAATACCAAAGAATATAAACTTCCAAAAGGCGTAACCTTTGATTACGATGATGGAAGTGATAAAACCAAGGTTAGTGACGCAACAAAAACAAATAAAGGAACTTTAGAGATTACCTACAACAATTACATTATCAACAAAGGTGTGGCCGATGCGGTGTTTAAGTAGGTATTAGGTATAGGGTATGAGGCAAAACCCCTTCGGGGTTAAAAAATTACAATCATAAAATTGTCGGTTTTTCAGAACAATACATATAGCGCTACATCTTATACTATCCTTGCAACTAAACTTCTAACAATGACAATAGAGCAGGCACAACAGGATGTGGATAAATGGATTAAAACAACCGGCGTTCGCTATTTCAATGAACTTACTAATCTTGGTATTTTGATGGAGGAAGTGGGAGAGCTGTCAAGGATTATGGTTCGTAAATATGGAGAGCAATCTTTCAAGGAATCAGAAAAAGATATAAACCTTTCCGATGAAATGGCCGATGTGCTGTGGGTACTGATATGTCTGGCTAATCAAACAGGCGTTAATCTTACAGAGGCTTTGAAAAGCAATTTTGAAAAAAAGAGTAAACGGGATGCTACCCGGCATCTGAATAATGAGAAACTGCACTAATCGAGCCTAATTCCTTACCAATATAGAAGTGCTTGATGACGCCATCTTACCAGAAACCTAAGTGTTTACATGTATTTTATTGAAACCTTAACGGATTCATAGGTATAAAAACAATTTTTGAACGCCTTATGCGCCTTACTTTCCTACTTTTGTAGAAGTATGGCAAATGACACAAACAGGTTTCAGGCTATAATCGCCCACTGCAAAGAATATGGCTTTATTTTTCCTTCAAGCGAAATTTACGATGGCTTAAGCGCGGTATATGATTACGGGCAATACGGTAGTGAACTAAAGAAAAATATTAAGGATTACTGGTGGAAAAGCATGACGCAGCTGCATGAAAATATTGTAGGCATCGATGCTGCTATTTTCATGCATCCAACCACATGGAAGGCAAGCGGGCATATAGATAACTTCAGTGATCCAATGATAGATAACAAAGAAAGTAAAAAGCGCTACCGCGTAGATCATCTTATTGAAGGCTATGCGGATGAACTGGAAAAACAAGGCAGAAAAGAAGAAGCTGTTATACTATTAGAGGAGATGGATCGTTTATTGGCTGCTAATAATTATGAAGGTTTAAAAACGCTGATTGAAAATAATAATATTAAATGTTCTGTCAGCGGCACAGCCAAATGGACCAATATCAGGCAGTTTAACCTTATGTTCTCTACGCAGATAGGAAGCGTTAGTGGAGAGGAAGAAGCCAATGAAATTTATTTGCGTCCTGAAACCGCCCAGGGAATTTTTGTAAACTTCCTGAATGTTCAAAAGACCGGACGCTTAAAAATTCCTTTTGGCATAGCACAGGTTGGTAAAGCCTTCCGTAACGAAATCGTGGCCCGGCAGTTTATTTTCAGGATGCGGGAATTTGAACAGATGGAAATGCAGTATTTTATTCGTCCCGGTACACAAAAAGAGTGGTACGAATACTGGAAGGAGGAGCGGATGAAATGGCATTTAAGTCTTGGCATACCGGCGGATAAATACCGTTTTCATGATCATGTAAAGCTGGCGCACTATGCAGATGCAGCCTGCGATATTGAGTATGATTTTCCTATTGGCTTCAAAGAAGTGGAAGGCATCCATTCAAGAACTGATTTTGACTTAAAGAATCATCAGCAGTTCAGCAAAAAAAAGATGCAGTATTTTGATAATGAAATCAACCAAAATTATATTCCTTACGTAATTGAAACTTCCATTGGTTTAGACAGAACTGTTTTAATGATGCTGAGTGAAGCATATCAGGAAGAAGACCTGAGCACCAATGAAAAAGCTGATAGCAGGGTGGTTCTCAGGTTTCCTGCCAGGCTGGCGCCGATTAAACTGGCAGTATTTCCTTTGTTAAAAAGAGATGGTCTGCCGGAAATTGCACGTAGCGTGATGAGTGACTGTAAAGCTTCTTTCAGGTGTTTTTATGAAGAAAAAGACGCAATTGGTAAACGTTACAGGCGCATGGATGCTATCGGTACGCCATTCTGCGTTACCATTGATCACCAGACTAAAGAAGATAACATGGTAACCATCCGTTACCGGGACACTATGAAACAGGAAAGGATTCCTATTCACCTAATTAAAGCAACTGTAGAAAATGCCATTTGAATGGTACTCTAATTGCATGTTTAACAATAATACCTTTAATTTAAAAAGAGGATTTAAAAAATGATTGCTAATTTGTCCATAAGTATATTGTGGCTGCCCGTTATTATATTAATAGCAGCCTTTGTAGGATTTTCTTTTCGCAGTGCTCAGATCATAAAATCTAAAAAAAGAGTTATATATCTGGAAAATGAAATGTTAAGAAACCATGCTGAAATTTTAAAGCTTCAGCAGGATCTGGTAGAAATGGAAAAAAACAATGGGTTAACTCATAAAAGCAGGGTAGTTCCAATGAAAGATCCCCAGCAAGATGACAGTTCTGAATCAGGCCAAAAAAAGAAGTTAAATAAATAAATACCATACGGCTGGTCAGCCATACAATTCCTGGTGAATTGATTTTTTATCATATCCCAGAGCAACAATTCGTTGCTTAGCTTCATCAATCATATTTTTCCACCCGCATAAATAAAATTGAGCGGGTTTAACCACCGGAGTTATGGGTTCGGTTAGTATTTGCGCGTTGCTTTTACAAATTTCCTCATAAACCGCATGAACATACCCTGTTCTGTAGTCACCCGGATCTTCCCTTGAAAATGTTGGGATGTAATGAAAAGAATTAATTTCTTTTTCCAGCGCTTTCAATTCACTTTCATATAAACAGTCGGCTTTCTTCCGACACCCAAAAAGCAGGTACACATCTTTATGAGGAATTTGTTTTTTATGAAGATGATGGGCCATAGACCGGAAAGGAGCGATTCCCGTACCTGTGCAAATAAAAAATATATCCTTTTCAATAACGGCCGGTAACACAAATACACCCTGCGGACCTCTTAATGTTAAAGCTGACCCTACAGTTACTTCGTTAAACAAATAAGTAGTGCCCAGGCCTCCTTCCAGCAATACGATTACCAACTCAAAAATATTGGTTCCATCCGGCCATGAAGCTATAGAATAACTTCGCCACCTTTTATTAGGTTTTTCATGAATAGGAAGGTCCAGGGTAACAAACTGGCCGGGTATAAAATCGAAGCTTTCCAGTTCGTTTACCTGTATCCAATAACGCCTTGTGCTATTGGTTTCATTCTCAATGCGTATAACTATGCCGGTTCGCCAGGGTTGCAGCATGGACCGTTGATGTAAATGATTAAATGATAAACATAATGTCTGAACCGTGATTTACATGATTATTTGATTAGCATGATGGTACACGTTGCTTTAATCATCTTACGTTCAGACAACATGATTTCTTATAAACAAGTTAAGAAAAAAGTATGATTGATGAATGGAACAATCATAGCTTTCATAAAATCAATAAATCACAGTTCAAAATAACTACTCTATCAAAATCTTCTTTATATATATCTTTTTGTTGTGCTGAATCTTAAGAATATACATTCCTGGATTGTGTTGCCCGGTATTTAGCTGTTGCGAGAATTTACCTGTGAAACCTGGTGTTTTATTGGTAAACACTGCTTGACCTAACGAATTAAGCAGGTTGATGATAAGGTCGTCTTTACCTTTTACCTCGAATTGCAGGTAGAACTGTCCCTTATTCGGATTAGGTGATGCAACAAGTGCGATGCCCGCACCATTGAGATCGATCACGGGCGTGGTGCCATAATTCAATTCGTTGGAAGCACAGCCCCCATTTACAATTGTTTTATAAATTCCGGCTGAAATGGCTGAAAAAGTTTGTGCCGTTGCTCCTGAAATAGGAGTTCCGTTCAGATACCACTGGTTACCCGTTGCGCTGTTACTGGTAAACACGTTACCGCTCTGAGTGATTACAGGTGCTACGGCGTTTGTAGCTACTACCGCCACACGGGGACTGGCACAACCGTTAAGTTTTACTTCCATGTCATACATATAATAATAGAATCGCTGAAAGTAATTGATATCGGTAGTATCTGTGCGGTTAGTAGCGCTATTGCCCGTAAGTGAGATGATATTGGGAATACTAAACGGGTAAGGACTGGTAGTAATTCCTGAGTTCATATAAAGGGTAGCGCCATTTAAAAATTGAATAATAATGGCATGATTTCCCGTGGTAGGTACAGGCAGGTTCAGATAAAACACCGCGCCCGCATCTGTTGAACCGTTTACAGTTGCATATACATCTATAGTTGTAGTTGAAATCACGGAGTAAGAGTAGCTGCCCGTAGAAGCATTTGAGCTGATAATATTGGCAACTGTGAAAGTAATCTTCCCTGCTCGGCCAACAAACAGTCTCACACTTTCAATGGTCAGCGGAACCGAATTGGTGAATTTTATAAAATTGTTAGTAAGGGCATTATAACTGCCGGTAGTAAAGGCAGTTCTATTCGCAGGACCTACCTTTGCATTTACTGCATTGTTAGATAAATAATAGGTTCTATCAGCGGTGATTAAAGTAGAGGATGTGTTGGCACCCGCTGCTATTGGCGTAGTAGATGTTGCGCTACTATACCATACCGGTAAACCTGTGCCGGAAGTAGCATTCAGGAATACCTGGCTGGTTCCGCAAACGGCGGCCGTTCCCGTGGGAGCAGCACTTCCACTACTGATGGCAACCGTTCCTGTAGTGCTATTGTTCAGGGTATTCTGATCACCGGTAAGGCTTGCTGAACTTGTGATGGTGTAAGTTGTTGACGCCACCGCGTTAAAAGGTGTTTGAAAAGTATACACTACATCTGCATAACCATGAATGGTATCAGCACACACCGTATTAATGGTTGTAACGGTAGTAGTACCGTTTTTAATATCCAGTGTAACCGGCACATTCACAATATCACTGGCTCCAAAGTTTTTGATTCTTACGCTTACGTACTGGGCACCGCCGGCACAGGAACCTGTTAACGGAGATACGATTTCAGTTACTCCGGCATCAATGGAAGGACTGGTAATTTTTATCCGGTAATCCTGCGTTTCACCATTGGAATAACTGCCGCAGGCATTTACATCGGAAGCTGTAGCTGTTTGCTGAACAATAACCCTCATTATGGTAGAATAACCGACTGTAAGTGTTCCCGGACTGGTGAAACTTCCGTTGAATGCGCCGGTACCGCTTATTGCCGTGCTTTGAGCTACCGTTTCACCGGCATCATTAAAGTCACCGTCGTTATTGTAGTCAATAAATATTTTTACGATCTTATTAGTTGAACTCGCATCGCAGCTACTTACATTAACGGTAACGGGAATGGTTTGACCGGATTCTATTGATATTGTTGATCCGGTATTATTGGTATAAGTAGTACAACCAGTTGCATTTGTTAAGGAGAAACTGCCAACTGTTACTCTGTCAATTCGTGCGCCTGCGTTAGCTGATGGTGCAGAAGCGCAATAAGCCAACCCCCCGGCGCCGCTAACAATAAGCGAATAGGCCTGCTGGCCCCTGCTCAAAGTACTTTTATGTGTAACGGTTATGTTATATGTTTCACCGGGAACAGCGTCATCAATTATTATTTTCTCAACGTTGTCCAGTGTGTTGTCTCCGGTTGTAGCAACTGCAGAAGGGTTAGAAGGTGTAAGTATAAAAGGCATGTAAGTTGTGCTGGTCCCGCGCCTTACCCGCAGGTCAAGGTCATTCACCAGTTTCTTTGCCGTGCTATTTAAAAGGTTGGTATTGTCAACAGTGCCTTTTGGATCTGTCCAGCAGATGGTAACCATCAACGGGCCCTTTCCTGACGCAACAACCGGTAACGTATAAGTGGCTCCGTTAACCAGGTTGTTTTCATATATTGATTTACTGGTGCTGTTAGCAGTAATAACTGCCGCTGCTTTTTCCATGTTAACCACTCCCCAGCCAAACTGGTAATCAGGTCCTGTATTACCGCCATCGTCTGCGGTGTGAATAATAATTCCTTTTAGTGTGGCGGAACGCATGAAAGCGCCGCCGTTGAGTTTGGAATAATATTCCTGCAGCAGAAATAAAGAACCCGCGGCAGCCGGTGAAGCCATAGAGGTTCCGCTGTAGCTGGCATAATCATTATCTCCTGTACTGATACTTGACAATACGCTCACACCATCAGTCACAACATCAGGTTTTATCCTGCCGTCATCGGTAGGTCCCCAACTGCTGAAATTGGAAAGCACCGCATCCGATGAAATAGAGTATCCGCCAGGAATAGGGTTGATTGCACCAACGGTCAGCGTGTTTTTTGATGTTCCGTATGTGGGAATATTATCATATCCATTATTGTCGTTAATGCCTGCCGGCCTGTTGCCAGCATTGATCCATGTTCCGTTTGCGTCCATTCTCCAGTAAGGTTGCCCTACCGCCGGGCCGTTTTCATTACGGTCGTTTCCAGCAGATTTTACGATAAGATAATTTGGTGCATTGTAGGCAATTGAATCCCACATTTGTGCCTCGTTGGAATAATATCCGAATTTATAATCTTCTGTAGCATTTACCTGTCCATAAAATTCCCACCTGCTATCGGTATCATTATAATGCCATCCGGCAATAGTGCCATACGAGTGATTGGAGATCAGCAAGTTAGGCGCTTCACTCAGCATTTCGGATAAATGATTATTAAAGTCGTAGGCAATCAGTTGCTGAGCGCCAAACGCCATGCCTTTTACCAGGGGGTTTACACCACTGGCAATCATGGTTCCGGCTACATGCGTTGCATGGTCGTTTAACGTAGCGGCATTATCTTTTAGGGTTACCCGGTTCACCAATTCCACATGTGTTGTTCTTATTTTACCACCGTCCCATATCCCTGTTTTACTGCGCATGTTTGCGGATGATCCGTTTAAAGCAAGGCCTGTACTGCCACCCGGCCAGAGAAGATTGGTTTTGATAGAAGCTGCTGAAGTAACATTATTATCAGTGGAAACATACAAAGGATATCCCATCGGGTCAATACCGGTTAACATGATTACCCGGCCATTTTGCCCGGTGGTCATCATTTTCCATCCTTTTTCTTTGGAGAGCTGTAATAGATTTTTGAAAGTAATATTTTCTTCAGATGCTTTCTCGATAGAAGCTTGCTTCAACAGCCGGGACTGGGTATTTATCTGTGCAGTAGCCTGATCCACATTAAACAACACAATGCCTAACAAATAAGGTACAAATCCGGACAATTTCATATAATAAATTTAACAATCTTAAAATTACACATTTAAACGTAGGGCCGCCGATTTTATGATAATTTTATGCACTCAAATTATACCTATTCAAATGAAAAAGAACATCTTCTGTGCTTTGATGCTTGCCCTGGTCTTTGGAAGCTTTAGCGCATTCAGGGCAACAAGCATTAAAAAACAGGGCATTGAAGGGTATCTTTACAAAGTATCCGGCAACCAGATGCCATCGCCTGATGTAAAACCATCTGTACCTAAAGGAACAAAAGGAACCATCTATATTTATAGACTCACCAATGTTAACCAGGCCGTTAAGAAAACAGGATCGTCTTTTTATACCTCCGTATCAACGCGGCTTATAAAACGAGTTCAAACAAACAGTAAAGGATATTTTAATGTTCAGCTACCTTCAGGCAAATACTCTCTTTTCATTAAAAAAGATACGGTTTTGTATGCCAACCGGTTTGATAGCCAAAATAATATAGCGCCCGTGGAAGTAAAACCTGGTAAGATGACCAAGGTTGAGGTAAGAATGGATTATAATGCGGTGTATTAAGGAAGCTATCAGCCGTCAGCCATAAGGGGGAAAGCTTATCGGGTTTTGATTGCTGATATCTGATAGCAATTCATACGACATTTATGCTTTACACGACATTGAGTGTAAATTGTTGGAGGTGATCTGTTAAATTTTCTTTCCGATAATTATAAAAGCAGGCAAAAAGTACCAATTTTTGGTACTTTTAGAAAAATATTTAAGATGGGGAAAAATACTTCAGTATTGCTGGGAGATTATTTTGAGAATTTTATCAATGAAGAAATATCATCCGGACGATTTAGTTCAGCAAGCGAAGTTATTAGAACAGCTTTGCGATTACTTGAGTTTGAAGAACAAAAAATAAGACAATTAAGAGCAGAACTGGAATTGGGCGAGGCAAGTCCAGTGCTTGAAAATTTCGATTCACAAAAGCACTTACATGACATACATAGCAAGCACTTATGAAAAAGGTGGTATATAGAATAAGTGAAAAAGCTGTGCAAGACCTTGAAGACATTTGGTTATATACTTTCGAAGCATGGTCACAAAAACAAGCAGACAGATATTACAACTTACTGATTGGTGAAATTGAATACATTGCTAAACATTTTGAAGTTGGCAAATCAATGGGCCATATTAGACAAGGTTACAGAGCTTGTAAAATAAAATCACATCTAATATTTTACAGAAGGAACGAAGATGAAGTAATTGAAGTTATCAGGATATTACATGAAAAAATGGATATTGAAAATAAGTTAAAATAAAAAACTATACACAACATTCGGTTAGAGCAGACGAAAAACGATTCCACACCTACACAAAACCGTTTGCATTAATACATAACGTAATGCGTCAAAGATACCTGAAAGCTGACTGCCGATAGCTAAAATCACCTACATTTGCATCCGATAATATGAACCTGGAGCTGTTGCGTGATAAATATGTTGAATCCCCCCGCCTTTTTCAACTGGCGGACAGGCTTTCTTTTGCCCAGCCTCAAAAGATTTACCTTAAAAATTTACAGGGTAGTTCTTCACAGTTTATTATCAGTGCTGTTTTTTCCCATCCTTCCTGTTCGCAATTGAACCATCTTATTGTGCTGAATGATGCGGAGGAAGCGGCATACTTCCATAATACGCTGGAGAACCTCACTAATGCGTATGATCTTTTTTATTTCCCCTTTTCATTTAAGAACCGCAAAAATTTTCATTTGCTCAACAGCAGTCATGTGATGCTGCGGACAGAAACATTAATGAAATTAAGTGCGGGTGGAAATAAAAAAATGATCGTTACCTACCCTGAAGCACTGTCTGAAAAAGTGGTGCTGCAAAAAACACTTTCCGAAACTATTATTCAGATCAGGACCGGCGATACGCTGGATGTAGACGGACTGATGGAAAAGCTGATCGGATATAATTTTGAAAGAACCGATTTTGTGTACCAGCCCGGGCAGTTCGCTTTACGGGGCGGTATCCTCGATATTTATTCTTTTGGTAATGAAAAACCTTACCGGGTAGAATTATTTGGGAACGAGGTTGACTCCATAAGAATCTTCGATCCTGAAACACAGTTAAGCGAACGGAAAATACTTCAGGTAACTGTTATCCCTAATGTAGAAACACAATTCGACAAAGCCGGTAAGGTTTCACTGCTGGAATTTTTACCTGCCAATACAGTTGTATGGATACAGGACTGGGAGAGGGTGAAAGAAAAATTGCGGGTGCAGGAAACAGACCTGCGGCAATATTTAAACCAGGCGCAAAACAATACCCATACAAAAGCCGACATTGAAGAAGATAAGTATGAAAAGATCAATGTTAATGAAAATGATTTTGTAAGAAGTGAGGTTATTGAAGAACAGGTGCAGCAACGGCATATTGTTGAATTCGGTTTTGACTCCTGGTTTGCAGATACTCACGAACCATCAGGTGATGATAAAAACAAATCGGTAATAGACTTTCATACCAAAGAACAGCCAGCGTTTAACAGGCAGTTCGATCTCCTGATCAAAGATCTGAAAGCCTGGGAATCTAAAAAGTACAGCCTTTTTTTGTTTGCTGATAATCCAAAGCAACTGGAAAGACTGCATACTATTTTTACCGATCTTAAAGCGGCAATTCCTTTTACACCTGTTCCTGCATCCATTCATGAAGGATTTATAGATGATGATCTCAAAATAATTTGTTACACCGATCACCAGATATTTCAACGCTACCATAAGTATAAGATCAGGCAGGCTTACAATAAAAACAAAGCCATCACGCTTCGCACCCTTCGCGACTTGCAGCCGGGAGATTATGTTACCCATATAGATCACGGATTGGGAGTGTAC
>CAXTDO010000021.1:0-19543 GCA_964242315.1 uncultured Flavihumibacter sp. | reverse complement strand
TAGATGGCTTTGGTGTAATCGAGGCCGCGCCCGTTGCTGCCCCGGTAATTGACCCCAGCTACCGCATACCCGTGTGCGGCGAACATCTGCCTTGTCATGTCGAAACTTAGTTCGTCCTGGGCAGTCGGGCCACCGTGAATATAAAATATTACCGGAAGCTTTACTCTGGGCATATTGGGAGGATAAAAAAGCAACCCTGAGATCTGGGCTCCGTCCTTACTTGTTGAAGTAAACTTTTCAACAGTGGCCAATGACAATGAGTCTACAAACTTGTTTTGTAGCGTTGTGAGCCTTCTCAGATTTGTTCCTTCCAGCGCATACAGTTCTGCAGGCAGTTGCGGTTCAGACATCGATACCAGCCACCCGTCTTTGTTATGTGGCTCCAGCGAAGTGAAACTCCTGTCACCGCGCACTATAATTTTCATCGTTCCCTTGGTAATATCAAAAGACGCTACATAACGTTGCCGGTCATCTGCTATAAGAGCTGCAATACTTTTTCCGTCAGCGAACCATCTTGGATTGGAGACAGGGCGGTCTAAAGAATGAGATAATAATGTAGGTTCACCACCGCTGGCTTTGATGATACACAATTCATTTTGATCATACATTTCATAAGTAGCGTTGCTGGATGTTCGCACATATGCGATCGTTTGTCCATCCGGGCTCCATTGAGGATCAGCATCGCCTCCTGTCCAGGTAGTAAGCTTTGAAGGGATAGAACCTTTTGCTGTATCTACCAGCCAGATATCCGTGTTTTCATTCCTGTCCGGGTCTTCAGTACGATTGCTTACGAAAGCGATCCGTGTTCCATCGGGACTCCATTTGGGATTTGATTCATTATAGATGCCATTTGTTATCTGTCGTGTTTTCTTTGTGGCTATATCAAAGAGGTACAGATGTGTTCTGCTTGTATCGTACTGATAGCCGCTGATATCCTGTTTAAACCGGAACTTGTTGATCACAAAGGGTTGAGGCGGTTTGTTTTTAGAGGTATCCCTTGCATCACGCATGAGCAGCAGCAGGCGCTTGCTGTCCGGGCTCCAGCTATAGGAAGTGATGTCGGCTTTTACATCTGTCAACTTTATACCCTCGCCGCCGCGGCGGTCGAGCAACCACACCTGCGAATTTCCTGCCGGACGTGCAGCCAGAAAAGAGATATATTTTCCATCAGGGCTCCACCGGGGAGCGCTTTCACTCTCGGTGCTGCTGGTAAGCTGTACTGTTTGTTTACCGTCCCAGCTTTGCATCCAGATATCAGCGTTTCGCTTGTCTCTTGCCGAATCAATGGTGCTTACCGAATAGGAAATCCATTGACCGTCTGGTGATATGCTGGCATCGCTCATAGTTTGCAAACGATATATATCTCCCGAACGAAGCAGCCGTTTAGCGGATTGCGCGAATCCATTAAAGGATAAAATAATGATCAGGCATAAAAAGTGAAGGCATTTCATAACTTTATATAGAAGCTTTTGATTAAAATTAACCCTTAAAACCCGGGTGATTGTTGCGATTTAATATTAGTGTTTGCGTCAATTTCTACCTGCGGTACAGGCCAGACCCACTCACGTGCTGTTGCTGCAAGCGTTAACTTGGCGGATGCTAAAACAGCGTCGGTACGGGTTAGTGCACGGGTAGTTCTTTTAAGGTCGAACCATCTGTGCCCTTCCCCTATGAGTTCTTTCCTGCGTTCCAAAGCAATTTCATTTAATAAAGGCTGTCCTGCTAAAACAACATTTGTATAACCTGATATTCTTGCCGCGCGTAATGCATTTAAATCGGCCAGGGCTCCGGTTTCTGTTGCAGTTCCCTGCAAAGCTCTTGCTTCCGCTCTTATCAAATACATTTCGCCGGTTCTCAGCGCTTTCCAATTTACTAGGTTGTCTAAGGTAGTGCCGCGTGTTATGAACTTATTCAATATCTTCCTGGTGGCAGCAGTATAAGCTGAAACGGGCGTTGACGTTCCGGTACCCCTGCTGGCGAAATAAGCACCAAACCGAATGTCATTAGTTTGATCGAATGTAGCCACAAGGGTTGCCGAAGGGCTAAAACGGTTACGATTAGACGAAGCGATATGAATACCCGAGGAAGGAGATCCTTCTCCCGAACTGAATGGTACAGACCAAAGGATCTCCGCAACAGAAGCATCGGTCCAGATGTTTGGAAAGCTTGTTCTGGAAGCCAATGGCACCGTAGTAATTACCATGGTTGCATAACTTTCAGCCTTTGGATAATCTTTAGCGTATAAATACATGCGGGCTAACAAACCTCTTGTTGCAACCAGGTCAATATAAGCCTTGGATGCCGTGGTATTAATGGCTTTATCAACATCAGCCAGTAAGGTTTCCGCCTCCAGCATATCTTTAAAAATTTTATCCCAGGATTCTTTTACCGACAACCTGGAAGGCTTGGCCTCGATATCCACAGCAGAGACGTAAGGAATTCCCAAACCGGCCGAGTTCCGGTCGAAATCGGCACCCCAAAACCTTAGAAGGTCGAAGTGAACCATGCCCCTTATTGCCAGTGCCTGGCCTTTTATCCTGTTTACTCTTTTTGGATCGGCAGTGGAAAACTGCTCAATGTTTCTCAGTACAAGATTAGCTTCTGCAATTACTGAATAGGCCGCTATCCAGGCTACTTCAATATCATTTTCATCAGTTGCATAGGTCCAGTTAACCTGTGGAGCCCAGTTACCCAGATCCTCACTTGTTTGCAAAAGGTTGTCGGACATCATATCTGGTAAATTGGCCCAGGTGCTGTTTGTTTGTCCGCCGGTGCCATAATATCCGGTAGCACGAAACAGTGCGTAAGCGCCGGTAAGCGCAAATTCATAGTCATCTAATGTTTGAAAAATCTGGGATCCGTCTTTTACAAATTCAGGGGCTACGTCAATTGTTTTCTTACAGGCTGTAATTGTTAAGAGACAGGTTACAGCAGAGCTTATTATGAGTTGTTTAAATTTCATTTGTTACGTTTAAAATTTTACAAACCAACATTTAATCCGAAAGTAATGGTGCGAAGTGCAGGGTATTGAGCTCCTGTTAAAGAGCCTGAATTTATTTCCGGATCAAAGCCCCGGAAATTTGTCCATGTTACCAGGTTTTCTCCTTGCGCAAAAAATCGCACACTGGTTAATTTGATGGCACCGATTAATTGTTTGGGTAAACTGTAAGAGATCGATGCGTTGCGCAATCTTAAAAAATCGCCATTTTCAACAAAGTGTGTGGTGGCGCTTCTAAAAGTAGCAGTAGCAGCTGGAATTTGGGTGATATCGCCCGCTTTACGCCATTCTGTAGCCAGGTCAGAGCTTAAGTTATCAGTGAGGTACTGAGGGTTTTCAATATTGGTACGGTCGTTATTGAATATTTGATTTCCCTTAACAAAACTGAAGAAAGCACTGACCTCAATTCCTTTATAGTTTAAGGAAGAGCCGAAGCCGCCAAAGTTGGGGCTTTCATAAGAACCTACTATTACACGGTTTGCGGAACTGTAAACGTCGGTTTCCTTACCGTTCAGATCTAAAAAAATCGGATTTCCATTGGTGGGGTTAACACCTGTATAACGAACAACATACAGCGAGTTAATCGATTCTCCTACCCTGTTAATAGTAAGTCCGCTTATAATTTCAGTTTGATCGCCTACCAGTTTTTTTACTTTATTCTGATTATGAGTGAAGCTGATATTAGCTTTCCATGTAAAGTTCTTAGTGTTGATCATGTCGCCGTCCAAAGACAGTTCGATTCCTCTATTTTGAAGTTTGCCGATATTGGAAGTAAGAGAGGAATAGCCGGTGGTTCGTGAAAGCTGTTTATTTAAGAACAAGTCTGATGTGATTGAATTATAAAACTCTGCAACTATCCTTAGTCTTGAGTTGAGCGTAGCTAATTCAACACCTGTGTTAAAAGTTGTTTTCCGTTCCCACTGCAACTCAGGATTTGCGAGCTGGGTTTGCACCAAACCGCTTACACCATTATAAACAGAGCGACCGTATAACTCCCTTGACTGAAAGTCACCAATGCCAACCTGGTTGCCTGCAGAGCCATAACTGATTTTGAATTTAAGTTCGTTCAACACATTATCTTTTAACGCGGCTAGAAAATTCTCATCAGAAACAATCCAACTGGCGCCCACAGAACCGAAATTTGCATAACGCTTGTTGGCTCCAAATCTGGAGGATCCATCCCTGCGCGCTCCTACATTTAAGAAGTACTTGTTTTTAAACCCATAGTGTATGTCTGTAAAATAAGACAGCAGGGCGTTTTCGCTTCCGCCTCCTGCAACAGCAGGAATGAATCCGTTTGTTGCATTGCCGGGCGTTATACCTGACTCATTTTGGAAAGCGCCACCAAGGCCATATCCAGTGAACGAAAACGTTCTGCCTTTGCTTTTTACAACCTCGTTAAATACTGCCACACTTAATGTATGGTCAGAACCAAACTCAGTATTATAAGCGGCGGATGTGGTACCGGTGTACCGGAAAAGACGGTCTGATCCATGTCCGAAGCTGCCTTTTCCTCCGGTAGCCCCGCGACCTGCTGCCGTACTCGGGTCGGTATAGGTAGTACTTTCGTTGGTTCTGAAATCGCCTCCCCAATTGGTTTTAAAAGACAGTCCTTTTAAAAATGGCGCGTTGTAAGTGATATATACACTTCCTACGCCCTTGTACTGTTGCCTTAGGTTGCTATTCAATAGCAACTCCTGCATTGCATTCGGCTGTCCTGAGACGATAGAGCTGAATTTACCTGTTTTATCATATACTGTTTCATACGGGTTTAGCCAGCGAATAGCGTTTAGAGGCGTAGAGATCCCTGTATTATTTTCACTGGTATTTTTAAAATCAGAATAGCCAAGTGATAAGTTTGTACCGAAACTGAAGCCTCCGGCGCTGGTTTCAATATTGGCCCTTCCCGTGTATCTTTTTAAACCGGTATTTTTTACAGTTCCTGTTTGATCGAAAATTGATCCTGATATATAGTAAGTAGTTTTGCCGGCGCCACCGGAGGCACTGAGCACATGGCTCTGCGTTTTACCGGTTTGGAAAAAAACGTCTTCCCAATCGGTATTTACTTTTCTTAAGCTGTCAACCTGGGCGGTCGTCCATTTAAAAGGGTTACCGTTGGCCAGTTCGTAATCGAGTTTTTCGTTAGAGTTCATCACTCTAAGCTTATTTTCCGGCTGCGTAGAATTGCCATATTGCCCATCGTAGGTAAAGCGTGGGGTACCGGCTTTGCCTCGTTTTGATGTAATTACAATGACACCGTTAGCACCCCTTGAACCATAGACCGAAGTGGAGGAAGCATCCTTTAAAACGCTTAAAGATGCAAAGTCAGAAGGATTTAAGGTGGAGAAATCACCGGCGGTGATTTCAATGCCGTCTAATACATACAAAGGAGTATTGCTTCCCAGTATGGAACCTTTTCCACGTATCAGCACTGATGCTGCAGCTCCCGGTTGTCCCGATTGAGACTGCACCAGAATTCCCGGCGCCTGTCCCTGCAGAGCCTGATCGAAAGAACCGATCGGAACATTTTGTATTTTATCAGCGTTAATGGTAGCAGCCGAACCAACAAGGTCTCTCCTGCTACTGGTTCTGTAACCGGTTACTACTACTTCCAGGAGTGATGCAGCAGTAGCGGTAAGGTTTACTATGAGGGGAGTAGAGGAAGCTTCTACTTCCAGGCGGTTGAAACCGACATATGACACTACCAGTTTTGCATTTGCCGGAGCGTTGATATTAAAGGAACCATCGGCATCTGTGATAACGGAAGACTTCGAATTTTTAACTGATACAGTCGCTCCTCCGATAGGGGCTCCATCTTTTTCCGCCACAACCTTCCCTGTAATTTTAGTTTGTGCCAGAAGTGATTGTACACCGAACAACAATCCAAACAGCATCAGCCATTTAATCTTTCTCATTTGAGCAGTTAATTATTGGTTTATAAAAAAAATTATGTAGAAAAAGACAATATTATTGCTTTTAATGCTGCCAGCGCAAAAAAGATAACACATTTAAATATTTATAACGTTAGTTGATCATTATGAGCTGCCTGTTATGTAAGCGCAGGAAACAGGCTCAAAAATTATAATTCAATGAGTTGGAATGGTACTGCCATTTGATTGAAATGTTCCAGGAGTCTTTCGCAGTGAGTATCTGTAATAAATATTTGTCCATTGTTATCGGTGCATACCCAGTGCAGCAGATTGTTCATCCGATCGCGGTCTAATTTTTCAAATACATCGTCCAGTAATAAGAGCGGCGGAAAACCGTTGGTATTTTTCAGCACCTCAAATTCAGCAAGCTTCAATGCAAAGAGCAGGCTTTTGCGTTGTCCCTGCGATGCAATGTTCTTAAATGAATTGCCGTGTAGATTGATGTCCAGATCGTCTTTATGGATACCTCCATTTGTTCTTTGTAAGGTGAGGTCTTTATCGCGAAGCTGATGGAGCAGGTTGTCAAAAGATGTATGGAGGAGTTGGCTTTCGTAATTAATGGTAAGATCATACGACTCGCCGGAGATCTTTTGATAAAAGTGGTGTACCGTAGGAATAAAATCTTTAAGGAAGTTTTTTCTTTTTTCAAAAATAATTACACCTGGCCTGATCAACTGTTCATTTAACACTTCCAGCAAACTATTATCAAGGCGACGGCTTTCAGCAGCAGCCTTTAGCAAACTGTTGCGTTGCGACAGGATTTTATTATAACTGATTAGCTGTATTAGGTAATTATGATCTATCTGCGAAAGAAGTGCATCCAGGAAGCGCCGGCGCTCTTCACTTCCCTCGGTAATAATATGCACGTCGTCGGGCGCTATCATTACTACCGGGAACTTACCGATATGGTCTGAAAATTTCAGATATCCTTCATTATCTACATAAACTTCTTTTCTGCCTGTTTCACGTAGTATACACACTATTTCATAGGGTGTCGCTTGCTTTTCTACTGTTACAGCCAGTCTGAATCCCTGATCACCGGAATGCACATTTTGCAAATCACTGCGTGTAAAGTAACTTTTTGTAAAGCAGCAATAATAAATCGCATCCAGCAGGTTGGTCTTACCAACTCCATTCTTACCACAGATTCCGATGATGCGCCCGTTAAGCTGAAAGGACGCCTGGCGGTAGTTTTTAAATTGAACCAGCGTTATATTATTTATTCGGAGCAGTTATGATTTATTTGGGGCTGCAAGATATGTAAAAGGCGGCGGTAGTAAGATCAGGCGTTGCAGGAAATCGGTATCTTCACATTATGGGTGAATATTCATTAGGTGAAGCAATAAAAGAATTCCTTAGCAAAAGCCGGTTGAAAACTTACGTTCAGGCGATGCAGATTGAAGAGGTATGGGAACAAATCATGGGCAAAACAATTGCCAAGTACACAGACAAAATAGTAATACAGGGTGATAAATTATTTATTACAACGTTTGTTGCGCCACTAAAACAGGAGCTGTTATATCAGAAAGAAACCATCATTACCCGGGTAAATGAAGCACTTGGCGAGAAAGTAGTGAAAGAGGTGGTGATTAATTAATGATTAATGATTCGTAATTAACGGATAGTTGCTTTGTAATTAGTTTTTCGAATATCTGGAATACAGCTTTATAATAAAGACAGCTTTACGTTAATCATTAATCACTTATCATTTAGTTGCTTTATACTAAAGACAGCTTTACGTTAATAATTAATCATTAATAATTATCTCCCCGGCACATCGGTTCGAAATTTTTCCACACATTTTCTGTCCTGAAGCGTAACAAAGCATGTTTTAAAATCTGTATCGCCAAAGGTGATGTTGCTCACTGCTTTTCCCTTAAGTTTGACTTCCTGAATTTGTTTGCCCTGTGGGGTAAAAATGGCAACTGCTCCTTTGCCATGTCTGCATATGTAAAGATTGCCTTTGTAATCACACTTCATTCCATCCAGCCCAAAGTCGGTGAATTCCGTAAAGAGACGCTTGTTAGAAAGGTCACCTTTTTCATCAACATCGAACGCCCATACCTTACGCTGCACGCTTTCATTAACGTATAAAATCTTTTCCTCCGGACTAAGGCAAATACCGTTTGTGGTTCCCATACCTTCTTTTAGTCTGGAAGCAAATCCTGAGGCATCAACACGCCATACCTGACCGGTTTGCTGCTTCCAGTCAGGATCTGAAGCATATATCCAACCTCTTTTACTGATGCATATATCATTAGGCTGATTAAAAGAATCATTATGACAGAATACCGTAACAGCCTTTGTAAGCATGTTCACGAGGAGGATGTTATGACCGGTAAAATCTGCAACCAGCATGTTCCCGTCTTTATTAAACTGAATACTATTGCCCGTGCTCTTTTCAGGCAGAGTTACAAATAATTCACATCTGCCATCCTTATTTACACGACCGATAGTTCCATCTTTCTGAAAATTTACAACAAATAAGTTCCCTTCCCAGTCCATAGCCGGTCCTTCAATATTATTAGAGAACAAGTTTTCTGCCGTATGATCATAAGCTTTGAATAAAGAGCTTTTGAATTCATTTTTAGAAGAGCTTGTTTTGCAGGAAGAAAAAAATATCAGCAATGTAAGCGCACTTAGAAGTTTTGACATGGATCTTTTTAATGATTAATTATTAATGATTAATTATTAATTGTAAACTGTTACTGTTAATTATTAGTTGTTCATTTCTCATGATAGCATCCAATATCCGTTAATCATTAATAATTAATCAGTAATCATTAATTAATAATAATTAATGATTAAAGTTACTTAATCTCGGTTATTGAATTCTCACCCTTGGATCTATTATGCCATATAAAAGATCGGCCAATATATTAATTAGAATGAAAAAAGCAGCCGAAACCAGCACTGATCCCATAACTACCGGAAAATCGAGCTTTTCCAGAGCATCCACTGTGATCTTGCCGATGCCTTTCCAGCCGAAAATATATTCTACAAAGAAAGCGCCTGCAAGTAATTCAGCAAACCAACCCGTGATAGCCGTTATTACCGGGTTTAAGGCATTTCTTAAAGCGTGCTTCCAGATCACAGCCGTGTTGCTTAACCCTTTTGCATAAGCCGTTCTTATGTAATCCTGGTTCAGCACATCCAGCATGGAACTTCTGGTAAGCTGCGTAATTATTGCCAGCGGCCTGATTCCGAGCGTTAATGCGGGCAACCACAAGTTTTTCAATGTTAAGTATTTCTCGCCACTGATCTCATCGATATCAAACCAGCTACCAGTCATGTGGAGGCCGGTATAATTGCTCAGCACGTAACCGAACAGGTAGGCAATTATGATACCCATGAAGAAAGATGGTGCCGAGATACCCAATATGCTGGTGAAGATTGCCGTAGTATCCATCCAGGTGTTTTTTTTCACGGCCGCCAACACTCCCAACAATATTCCCAAAACGGTAGCAATGATCATTGCCGCGATAGCAAGTAGCAGTGTTCCGGGAAGCGCTTCCATTAAAATGCCCCATACATCTTTTTTGGTTTGATAAGAACGCCGCAGGTAGGGAATTTTTAATCCGAATTTTGTATTACCTCCCAGAAAAAAACCATGAAGTCCTTTTAAATTAATATCATCAGTCGTATGAATGCTTAGCGGCGAAACATCATTCATATAGAACAGGAACTGCTTCCATTTGGGTTGATCAAGATTGAGTTCTTTACGGATATTTTCCTGGGTGGCAGCGTCGGCTCTTTGTCCCATTACCAACCTTGAAGGATCGCCGAAACCCTGAAACACAAAGAACACCACTACCACTACCCCTAGCATAACAAGGAGGCCATACAAGATTTTTCTGGTGATGTATTTCAGCAAAGGTATGAGGTATGGGGTATGAGGTATGAAGTATGTCCTGCCATTATTTTAAAGCTTTTATAACGTTGTTTGCTTTGTTAAAATCTGCATAGCTCCATTTGTTGACGATGTTTCCCTGATGTAACAGATACAAAGTAGGATCGGCTCTTGCGGCTGTTTTGATAGCCACGTAATCACACTTCAGTATGATAACGTTATTGATGTGGGCCTGACGTATCCATCCGGAAATATTATTAAAATCATTTGTAATAAAATACAAGGGTACCTTCTTTGAGTTGGCACCGGCATAAGTTTCTTTAAATTCGTCAAACCAGGAAGGATGCAATTCATTGATGCCTTTAGTAAATACCAGCACACTATATCCGGGAGCGTTTAGTATTGCCTGCGTGGTATCATTTCCGTTAACAGTATTTAAAGCAAAATCTTTGATGGCTACTACTGCATTTCCCTGTCTGATTAATTTGTCGTAACGCTTCACGAAAAGGTAAAGGGAGTCGTTAAAGTCGTCGGGAAATTTATCTGCTGTAAACTCCACTTGCTTACCCTGCTTTTCGTACACAAAAGTGATTACCGTACTATCCTGTATTGCGCCTTCAGGAATTTTCATTTGCTCTGGTATATTACGTCCTACTTTGTAGGGGAGGCAATCTACTACCGGCAAATGTTTCAGAACGTACCATTGAAAGGCGAAAGAGCCTATTGTAGCTATCACCAATATCGTCAGCGCACTGGAAGCGGACAGATAATTTTTTATGTTGTTCCTGTTTGTAAAGATCAGCAGTATCAATAGCAGTAATGCAAGGTCTTTGATAAATGACTGTTGTGCGTTGAATGGGATACAGTCGCCAAAGCAGCCACACTCTTTCACCTTTCCTGAAAAAAGGGCATAGCCTGTTAAAAAAGTGAAGAAAATAGTTAATAACAACAACAGCCAACTGAATAAACGCATCTGCCATCCAAGCAGCACGGCAACGCCTGCAATGATTTCAAAAGCGATCATTAGAACCGCTACTGTTAATGTGAAATCATTCAATGAGTGAAGGCCCCAGAGTTCAAAGAACTCCTGCATTTTATAGCTTAAGCCCAGGGGATCGTTGGCTTTTATTAAGCCTGAAAAAATAAACAGTACACCCACTACGATCCTGGATATTGTAATAATGATTTTCATTGGTTGATGATTGTATTTTAACCACAGAATTAATGGTTAGTCGTTAATGGTTAACGATTAATTGTCGAATAATTAATTAACCATTAACAACTAACTATTAACTCTTTGGTTAATAAAAATTAGCTTTTATGCTTACCTTCTTTAATTAGAATCAATGCAAATAATGCATAATTTATAATGTCGTAATAATTGGCATCAATCCCTTCGCTTATCAGGGTTTTGCCTTTATTCAAAAGGATCTGTTTAATACGCAGCAGTTTAGAAAGTATCAGATCTGTAAAACTTTCCTGACTCATATCGCGCCAGGCCTCGTCATAATCATGATTTTTATTTTCCATCAGCAATTTAGCATCAGCAATTCTTTCATTATATAGCGTGGCCACCTGGGCAACCGGGAGGTCTTCCGCTTCTTCACTGGTAAGTACCGGTTGTATCAGTCCTATTACTGCGTAATTAATAATACCTATGAATTCAGATCTTATGTCATCGTTTATTTTTTGGTTTGCATTTTCCTGGATTGTACGAATTCGCTTTGCCTTTATATAAATCTGGTCTACTATTGAAATCGTTCTCAGTACGCGCCAGGAGGTTCCGTAGTCAACGGTTTTTTTTAAGAATATTTCCATGCAGGCTTGTATCGCTTCGTCGTATTGCTGGTCTGTGCTTGTCATTATATACTATTGCTTACCTGTGACAATGTTTTTTTTGAACTGGTTACTTTTATAGAACCGGTTATATTTACACGCGGTAAGATAATTTCATTTTTAAAATGCCCGTCAAAAATAACGCAAAGCATTTAATGTTTAGTCTGAATTGTAAAGGAACCATGGTGGTAATTGATAAACCACTAATTATGGGTATCGTAAACGTTACGCCTGATTCCTTTTACGAAGGAAGCCGGTTTGGTGATTTGGATAGCATCCTGCGTCAGACAGAAAAAATGTTGAGCGATGGCGCTACCTTTATTGACATTGGCGCTCAGAGTACGAGGCCCGGTAACAAAGAAGCAGGCATTGAAGAAGAGCTTTTCCGGATTATTCCTGTTATAAATTCATTGCATCAACATTTTCCGGCTGCTATTGTCTCCGTTGACACCTATTATGCAAAAGTGGCAAAGACTGCTGTTGAGGCGGGAGCAGCAATGATTAATGATATCAGCGGTGGTAATGCAGATCCGGAAATGATTACCACAGTAGGGAGTCTTGGTGTGCCTTATGTGTGCATGCATATAAAGGGTACTCCGGCAACGATGCACCAGCCCACTGCATATGAAAATATTACAAGGGAAGTGCTAGATTATTTTATCAGCAAAATTGAATTGTGCAGATTAGCCGGTATTCATGATGTGATCATCGACCCGGGCTTCGGGTTCAGCAAAAGAAGCTCTCAGAACTTTGAACTATTGCAGCATCTCGCTTTACTGCGAATTTTGGGAAGGCCAATACTGGCAGGGCTTTCACGCAAATCAACCATTTACAAAACGCTGGGTATTACGGCGTCTGAAGCGTTGAATGGCACTACGGTTTTAAATACGATCAGCTTGCTGAACGGGGCGGATATACTTCGGGTTCATGATGTTAAAGAGGCGGTGGAAGTGGTAAAACTTTTGGCGGCATATGATGGTTCGTTTTTTTTTTAATCGCAGACAAAAGTCTGAACTGTGATTTATTGATTTAATGATAACTATAAAACAGCTCATAATTATCATTAAATCAATAAATCACAGTTCAGACTTTTGTCTGCGATTAAAAAAACTATTTGTGATTTGGGTTCTGCTGCTGGTTTGGATTACCCTGATTAGGCATCTGCTGGGGCATTGGCATCTGCGGTGGTGGGGGCGGTGCTTTATCGGCAACCTCTAAAACCTCCACATCGAAAATCAGGTTTTCATAAGGCCTGCCACCAGGACCAGCCTGTTGCGCATATGCCATGGTACAGGGAATGTAAAAAGTAGCTTTACCGCCTTTATGCAACATCTTCAAGCCCTCGTCCCATCCGGGAATAACTGATCCCGTACCTACCGTAAACTGAAATGGTTGTTTGCCTACATTGGATTCAAAGACTTTTTCTTCTTTAACACTCTCCGTTGGAAATAATTTGCCGGTGTATGCAATCGATACATATTTACCGGAATCTACTGCAGGTCCGTTACCAGGTGTTTGAATAACTACCGAAACATTGCTGGCAGTTTTCTGACCACCTATTTTCTTTGAAGTAATATAACTATCGAAACTTTTTAATGAACGTTCTTTCTCCAGATTCATTTCCTTCATTTGTTCCGCCTGCGCTACCTCATCACTTTTAAGTACATCCAGAATCTTAAGAGTAAAGGTAAACTTATCACCCTTTTTAAAAGGAACCGGTTGCCCTGGCGGCACTTTTTTCAATATCGAATCGGCTAGCTGAACTATGATAACGCTGTCGCCTTTTTTCAGAAATGGAAATACTTCCAAAGGACTGTACATATTTCCCACACTATCAACCTTTGCAAAAGCAGGTATGCTGTTAAAGGAGCTCTGCAGAACAGAGTCGTTCAGTTTCTGAATATAATGAAACTTAAGTATTTCACCTCTTTTCGCCACAGGATTATTGCCTGTGGAAAAAATCTTATACATTATGCCGCTCGGCGTTTTTTTGTACTCCGTGCTGGTGCAGGAAGCCAGCACTGCGGCCGCAGAGAGGGCGAGTAAAAATGATCTGAGTTTTGTCATGTTTATTTTATTGTAATTGTGAAGCATTTTCTTTTAAAGCCACCCTGAATTTTTGTACGGTTTTTTCAAGAGAATCATAGGTACGACCGCCGGAGGCGTTGAAATGGCCGCCACCATTAAAATTTTCACGGGCAAAAGTATTTACATCAAACCCACCTTTGCTGCGAAAACTCCATTTACGTTCTTCATCACGGTCTATCACAATGGCCGCCAGCTTAATGCCCTGAATGGAAAGGGGAAAATTTACCAATCCTTCCGTATCACCCGTTTTGATCTCATATTTTATAAGATCATTTTTCGGCACCGTAATCAGGGCTGTATTGTATTCATACATTACTTCCATCCTGTTCTGCAGCACATGACCTATGAACCGCAACCTGTTTTCCAGGTAGTTGTCATATATATTATCATGAACGGGTGTATGGCGTAATCCTTTATCCTTCAATGCAGCTACCATACGATGCAGTGATGCCGTAGCTGCCGGGTAGCGGAAAGAGCCGGTATCGCCCATCACACCTGCATACAAACATTCTGAAATTTCATTATTTATTTTATCACCATGCCCGCTCTCTGTAATAAAATCATATACCATTTCACAGGTGGAGCTTTTCGTTACATCGCTTACGCCATAATCGAAATTCTCCACTTCTGGTTGCTCGTGATGATCTATCAGTATTTTAATGCAGGAAAGATTTTTAATAACAGGTGCCAGGTTTCTGGTGCGGGAGAGCGTATTAAAATCAAGGCAAAATAACCATTCGGCTTTTGTAAGAACGATATCGGCTTTTTCTTTTTGTTTGTAATTTTCGAAATCAAGCACTTTGTCACTATCCGGCATCCAGTCTAAAAAATCTGCCCAGTTAGTAGGCGAAACAACGGTAACCGTATGACCGAATTGTTTTAAAAAATGATCCAATCCAAGCGTGGAGCCCATTGCATCGGGATCGGGTTTTTGATGCATTGTGATGGCAATGCTTCTGGGTTCGGTTAACTGAGAGTATATTTCTGTGATAGATTTCATAAAACGGCTGCGAAGGTATTAAAACTTTGCAGTTTTTATGTTGAATTCTCAACATCGGCTACCTTTTTACTGGAATACACGTGTAAATCACTAAATGGTTTCATGATTTTTAACACAATTCTTTAAAGTTCAAACACAAACTCCGAACTAAACGATACTTTTGCAACCCTAAATAAAAATTATGAGCACTAACAGAACCTTTACCATGGTGAAGCCGGATGCATTCTCAAAAGGACATACCGGCGCTATACTAGACCAGATCATTAAAGCCGGTTTCAGCATTGTAAGTTTAAAAATGGTAAAGTTATCAGAAGAAAAAGCAGGGCAGTTTTATGAGGTGCATAAGGAAAGGCCTTTTTACGGCGAGCTGGTACAGTTCATGAGCAGCGGTCCCATAGTAGCGGTAATACTGGAAAAGGAAAATGCAGTAGCCGACTTTCGAAAGTTGATAGGTGCAACCGATCCAGCCAAAGCAGAAGAAGGAACCATACGTAAATTATTTGCAACATCCATGGGAGAAAATGCTGTTCATGGCAGTGATAGTGATGAAAACGCGGCCATTGAAGGCAGCTTCTTTTTCTCCAAACTGGAAGGATAATTGATAATGATTAATTATTAACGGCAAGTTGGTTTTATTTTGTGCATTTATATTAAGAAGGTTACTGTAGAAACTAAAACCAACTTGCCGTTAATCATTAATAATTAATAATTATTCTTCCCTCCGATCATCGGCACAAAAGAGAAGTTGTCAAATTCCTCCATATGAATCTGGCCATCGGGTTTTTTATTAAGCCGTAACATGCGCTGCAGACCTTTCTCCCCTACCGGTATTACCATTTTTCCGCCTATGTTAAGCTGTTCTAATAGCCTGTCCGGAATATAAGGCGCGGCGGCGGTGACAATAATTTTATCAAAAGGCGCATAAGTCGGCAGGCCCTCATAACCATCTCCATAGAAAAATTTTATGCTCCGGTATTTCGAAATAAAAGAGAAGGTTTTAACGTAATCGAAGAGTGGCTTCTGACGCTCTATAGTAAATACCCTCGCTCCCATTTCAGCCAGCACGCATGACTGATAAGAGCTGCCGGTACCGATTTCCATGATTTTTTCATGAGGACGAACCGTTAACAATTCTGTTTGATAAGCAACTGTATAAGGCTGTGAGATGGTTTGTTGCTGGGCGATCGGAAATGCCCTGTCCTGATAGGCGATATCATCAAAAGCAGTATCCAGGAAGAAGTGCCGTGGAATAGCATTGATCGCATCAAGCACCCGTTCATCCGAGATACCCTTCTCTCTAAGGGTGGCCACCAGTTTCTTTCTCAGGCCCTGGTGCCGGTAAGTGTCTACGTAGGTTCGCATAAGCAGGTGCAATATAGGAAATAGGTTTGAGGTATGAGGGGTGAGGTATGAGGTTGAATTATAAATGATAAATTATTAACGGGTAGTGTTTAACGTAACGGGCAATAATTATTCTTTGAGTAACTACCTGAATAAACCAACTAACCGTTAATAATTTATCACTAATAATTAATCATTCATAGACAATCAACACATTCTTCGTACATTTTCACTTTGAAATTTAACAACCGTAAATGTATTACCATGGCAAGGTTAATTTCTGATGAAGAAGTAGCTACGTTTCATAAGGACGGTTACATTATTGCCCGCAAGTTTTTTAGCACACAGGAAACTGATAAATTATACAGCACTGCTACTGCCGATAGCGTGATTCATGAAAACGCGCTGGATCTCAACGATCAGACCGGCAAAAAAACGAAGCTTACCCTCTGGTTCAATCCCGGCGACGATTTGTACAGTCTCATGATAAGGAGCCGCCGCATGGTAAATTCCGTTGCTAAATTGTTGGATAGTGAAGCACCCGTATGTCACTTTCATACAAAGCTGATGCAGAAGGAACCGCGTGTTGGCGGCGCCTGGGAATGGCACCAGGATTTCGGTTACTGGTATAAAAACCAGTTTATGTTTCCCGATCAGTTAACCAGCGTAATGATAGCTTTAACTAAAGCAAACAAGCAAAACGGTTGCCTACAGGTGATCAAAGGCTCTCATAAACTTGGCAGGCTCAACCACGGTTTTGCGGGGGAACAGGTAGGAGCTGATATGGTAATGGTAAATAATGCGCTCCAAACAATGGAACATGTGTTTGTAGAACTCGAACCGGGAGATGCGTTGTTCTTTCATAGCAACCTACTGCATCGCTCCGAAGCAAATCTTTCAGACAAGCCAAGATGGTCTATCATCTGCTGCTACAATTCTCTGTCAAACATCGCTTATAACGATGACTCTACTGCCTGGCGTACACCGGTAAATATTGTTGCCGATGAGTTACTAATGGAGTCTGCATCAAAAGGCGCCTCTACTTCCGGCGACTTCCTTAAAAAAGAAAAAGACCCCGCATTGAAAGACACAGAGTGGGAAAAAGAAGTAAACACGAGAGCTATAACTTAAGTAACAACTACCGAATGAAATTCAATATCAGACTGGCACTTTCTTCCATGATGTTCCTGGAGTTTTTTATATGGGGATCGTGGTATGTGACCATGGGCACTTATCTTAATCAGACACTTAAGGCCTCCGACGTACAAAACGGACTTGCTTACGGCACACAATCGCTTGGCGCTATCATTGCACCTTTTATTATCGGACTGATTGCCGACCGTTTTTTTTCTGCCCAGAAAATCCTCGGAGTGCTTCACATAATAGGCGCCGGGCTGATGTATATCCTCACTCAGAAATCAAACTTCAATGGATTCTATCCATACATTCTTTTGTACATGGTGTTGTTCATGCCAACTATTGCCCTGGTAAATGCTGTTGCATTTAAGCAGTTATCCAACGCAGAAAAACAATTTGCCACCCTTCGGGTATTCGGTACCGTGGGATGGATCGTTGCCGGACTGGTGATAGGATGGCTACAATGGGAAAAGACGACCTCACTGGTAAACACATTCCGGTTAGCTGCGATCGCCTCATTAGTGTTGGGCATTTTCAGCTTTTTTCTCCCCGACACCCCGCCTGCCTCAGAAGGGAAACAAGTAACTTTCGGAGATATTATCGGACTGGAAGCGCTGGGGTTGTTAAAGCAACGTAACTTCCTGATATTCTTTTTATCTTCCATGCTCATTTGCATTCCCCTTGCATTTTACTACCAGGAGGCGAACCTTTTTCTTAACGAAATAAAACTCGAAAATGCCGCCGGTAAAATGACGCTGGGACAGGCTTCTGAAACATTATTCATGATTTTAATCCCGTTCTTCTTTCGCCGCTTTGGCATTAAGTATATGCTGCTGATCGGCATGGTTTCCTGGGCAGTGCGTTACCTGCTTTTTGGCTTTGGCGATGTTACGGGCGTTACCGTGTCATTCCTGTACCTGGGCATCATGTTGCATGGAATATGTTATGATTTTTTCTTTGTCACAGGGCAGATCTATACAAATAAAGCCGCTAACGAACGTATCCGTTCTTCTGCTCAGGGATTGATTACACTCGCTACCTATGGCATCGGCATGCTGATAGGTTTCTGGATCGCCGGCCTGGTAACCGAACATTTTAAAACTGCTGAAGGTCACGACTGGAGAAGCATCTGGATGGTACCCGCAGGAATTGCCATAGCAGTATCCATATTCTTTGCAATTATTTTTAAAGATTTCAGCAAAACAACGGATGATGAAAAAACTCCTGTAGAAATGGTTTAAAATCAATAAACAAAAATCTATGAAACGAATTGCCATGCTGGGCTCCGGTTTTATCGGCCGGTTTTATGCAGACTCGCTGCTAGGTCAGCGCAGTAAAGACAAGATTGTAAGTATCTATTCCAGGCGTGAAGAAAGCGCTAAGAAATTTGCGGAAGATTATATGGTATCTCACTGGACTACTGAAATGGAGGAATCTGTCAGCCATCCCGAAGTTGACATCGTGTGCATCTCCCTTCCTAACAACCTACATGAAGCTGCGGTGATGCTTTGCTGTAAACATAAAAAAGCGGTGATGACCACCAAGCCGCTTGGCAGGAATGCCGTGGAAGCAAAGCGTATGCTGGAAGCCGTTGAAGCTGCCGGTATTTTTAACGGTTACCTGGAAGACCTGGTCTATACCCCCAAATTCATTAAAGCTTCTGAAAGCGTGAACAGCGGTGCGTTAGGAAGAATATTATGGGCTAAGTCGCGGGAAACGCATCCCGGTCCGCACAGCGATTGGTTCTGGGACCTGGAACAGGCCGGAGGCGGATGTATACTCGACCTCGGCTGTCACTGCGTTGAGATTGCGCGCAGTTTCATTGGCAAAGACATTAAGCCTGTAGAAGTAATGTGCTGGGCGGATACACAGGTGAAACCCATCGATGCCGAAGACCATGCAATCGGACTGGTAAAGTATGAAAACGGCGCCATCGGCCAGTTTGAGGTAAGCTGGACTTTTCGCGGCGGCCTCGACCTCCGCGATGAAGTGATGGGAACCGAAGGAACCATCTGGATCAACAGCTTTCTAAGAACAGGCTTTGAAATGTTCACCACCGGAAAAGGCGCCGACTATGTTGCTGAAAAGGCGGAATCAAACAGCGGCTGGCTGTTCCCGGTAGGTGATGAATTGAACGATCTCGGCTATAATCATATGTTTACCGATATGTTTAATGCCATGGAAGAAGGCCGCCCGCCGAAAGAGACTTTTTACGATGGATATGTGGTGAATGCCGTTCTCGATGCAGCATACAAGTCGGCCAAAACAAAATTGTGGGAACCGGTGCAACTGGATATATGGCGGGGAAAAGAAGGTGTAGGAAAAGACAGCCATCTTGTTGAATACGATGATGATCACTACCT
>CAXTDO010000020.1:5581-19639 GCA_964242315.1 uncultured Flavihumibacter sp. | reverse complement strand
ATCCAGGTAAGTATAATTTCCACCGACGGTAACAACAAAGTCAGCTTGTTTAATGGGCGTATAATGTGCTGTAAATTCCACTCCCCGGCTTTCTGTTTGTCCGGTATTTGTCAGCAAGCCGGTAAAACCTGTAGTATTGGTGATGCTTGTATTTACCGTCTGATTGTCTGTTTTAGTGCTGTATAAAGTCAGATTTGCAACAACACGATCTTTAAAGAGGTTGAAATCAATTCCTGCTTCATATCCCTGTGTGATCTCAGGTTTAAGGTTATTAGACACCAGGGTATTACCTACAGAGTAACCGGCCTGGCTTAAATAAGGAAATCCATTTGCAGAACTATAAGTTGGTAAAAGCTGGTAAGCGCCAAAATTGGTGGCATTGCCCAGATTTACCTGGCCTACTTTTGACCATCCGGCCCTTATTTTAAGATAACTGATCGTGTTGCTTTCCTTGAGAGCGGTTATCGCATCGCTTGCAATGAAGGAAAGGTCTGCAGCGGGGTAAAAGAAAGTGCGGTTTTCAGCCGATAGTATTGAAACCCAGTCCTGCCTGCCGGTACCATGAAGGTAGATTACATTTTTATACCCAATCCTCAGGTCGCCATAAACACCTATCTGGCGTGATTTGTAGCTGCTTTCAGAGGCGCCTGGAGTACCAACACCATTGCTTACGTTAAAAAGGCCTGGAACGATCAACCCGTTCGCAGAAACGTTTACAAATTTAGACTGGTTCTGGGTCCACTGACCGCCACTTATGAGATTGAAACTAAAATCACCGAACCTTTTATTATACTGACCATATACATCGGTCAACAGATTGGTAATGTAACCGGCCGCGTCAGACACCGATGCAGAAATGTCTGATTTGGAGCTCTGGTCTGTGTGTTCTGCAAAAGTGGTATAGTTAAATGCACCAACGGTGTTTTTACCAGACAAATTCTTGGTAGACATTCCCTGCCGGGCAACAAGGTCAAGACCTGCTATAGGAGTGAACCGGAGTTCCACATTGCCGGTGAGGTAGTCGTTTCTTCCGGTAGTCCTGTTATTATCTGCCGTAAAATAAGGATTTTGATACCATGGATTGTAATATCCGTTAGGGTTTGCAAATTTATCCGTTCTCCAGTTTTTGTATTTGGTGATGTCTACATTCGATGGCATGTTAAGCATATTTCCATACATGCTTGCAGTTTGAGAAGTAATATCAGCCCTGCTTTGTGTGTAAGAAGTGGTGTAGGTTACGTTGATCTTGCTGCCGATTCTACGCGTACCGTTTACCCTTAGGTTGGTGCGGTTATATTTATCACCCGGAGTGGTACCTGTTGCACTTGCGTACTGACCAGACAGGTAGAAAGTAGAGTTATCATCACCGCTGCTCACAGAAAAATCTGTTTGATTGGTGATCCCCTTCTGCCAGAATTTAAAATGACCGTCGTCATACTGATACAAAGCAGAGTCCTGACTGCCATCTTCCAAAGCAGGTCCCAGCGGTCTTTTCACTCCATCGAATCGAGCGCCATAAGACTGGTTTTCGAGGTAGTTGTATAATGGCTTGCCATTAGCGTCAAGACCGTAGGCCGTTCCGCCGGCGCCAAAGCTCTTTTGAATTTTTGGGAAAAATGCTACTGATTCTACCGTGGTGGTGTTAGAAACTCTAACAGTAGCCACTCCTTTTTTACCTTTCTTTGTAGTAACGATTAGTGCGCCGTTGGAAGCCTGCGAACCATATAAGGCTGCAGCACCTGAACCGTTCAGCACCGTTATATCTTCTACGTCCTCCGGATTAAGTGTACTTAACACTTCGCTTGGTACTACTACGTTATCTAACACAATTAATGCCTGGTTGTTACCCGTTAGTGAACGCTGGCCTCTTAGTATCAGTCGAAAAGAAGGGTTTACTCCTCCTCCGGTTCCGCTAATTTGTAAGCCGGCCACTTTACCCTGTAAGCCACCGGCAATATTGACGGCTTTTCCGGCAACAAGCGTTTCTGCTTTAATAACGGAGTTGGCAGTGCCTATTTCCTTTCGTCTTGATTTTATACCCCCCGCGGTGACGATAATTTCATCCATTAACGAACGTGCTTCTTCCAGTTGCACTGTAATGGTGTTTCCGCCAGTAAGGCGGATTTCGGTGTCTTTAAATCCTGCTGAAGTAATCACCAGGGCCTTTTCAGACGCTACAGCAATAGTAAAAGCGCCCTTTGCGTCGGCCGATGTGCCTTTCGATGAGTTTTTGAATTTAACAGATGCAAAAGGAATAGGGTTTCCCTTGTTGTCGGTGATGGTACCGGTCACAGTCTTTGTTTGGCTGAAACTAAATACATAAACAAGCATTAGCATAGCCAGTGAAGCTAGTTTTCTCATGTGAAACACTTTAATTTTTGATTATAATTGAACATCGCTTTTCAAAGGCTAGGATAAGGTGGCTTTGAACGGATATGCAGATTTGATAAATTTAGTGAACATTTTATTAAATATGATGAATGGTATGAGAAAGTTTTAAAAATAAACATATTATAGTTTTCTTTCTTTAAAGATATTGCTTGAAAAAGAGACAACTATTTTATTGAAGAAACGCTGACCGGGTTAATAGACAACGGGTTTTATAAAAGGTGGCCGAAATGGGGAAAGTGATTTGCGATAACGTGTTAAGCCTCTAAAGAGCAATTACTTATTTGCATCAGCGGTTCTAATGGTGGCTTATGGTATAACGCAATGATTAAATAATGGTATTATTGCAATTTATGCCTTATGATAACCTTAAATCATTCCGGAAAACACCATATTTAATTTGAATGATTAATAAAGTTGATTAAGATTAAGAAAAGTAAAAAAGATATTTTTAAAAAGACATAAAATTCCCTATTAATGCTATCTTCATTATCTAAATTCAATCCTATTAATTTCCTCTGCTTGTACCTCATTCTACTTATTGAAATTAATTTTTTAGTTTGCTTACTGCTGACTTTGTCATTTTAGAACGTATAGGATTATTGAATAATCTGTACATTGGCGATCGCATGATGTTCGATCTGAAAAAATGAATAATTAGTCATTTGCCATATGAAGTACCCCTTGTATTGACGCTTTTTTATCGATCTTGTGATATGTAATAATTAAATTAGCATCCCTTAAGTTATGGTTTGCAGCTTTGTCTTAAAAAGGCAAAATTTATTATGCATAGTTGCTATATTCATTAGTATTAATAGCTTGTGTCGTCTGCTGCATAACATCAAAATGTTTGAATTTGGAAATATTCAGATCTAACTTTATTTCATGAGCTCATGAGCAAGAGAGTATTATTAATAAGTGGAAATTTTTATCCGGAGCCGACAGGCATTGGGAAATACAGTGGCGAGATGATAGACTGGTTATCGGAAAATGACTTTATATGCACTGTCATTACAACGTTTCCCTATTACCCTGATTGGAAGGTGCAACATAGATATTGTAAATCAAGGTTTTGGTTTAAGAAGGAAATTAAGATATCTGATAAGCCTGGCTCAAAGCCGGTTATTATTATCAGGTGTCCGCATTACATCCCAACCACCCCCACAGGGTTCAAACGCCTGTTGTCTGAGTTTACAATTTCTTTTTCTTCTTACATAGCTTTGTTTTTTCTTTTTTTTACCAGAAAAGTCAACTATGTTCTTACAGTAGCACCTCCCTTTGAATTAGGGTTGCTGGGCGTTCTTTATAAAAAGATAAGGGGAGGCCTTTTTGCGTATCACATCCAGGATCTCCAGGTGGATGCCGCACGCCAATTGGGAATGATAAAATCCAGGATGATTTTAAAAGTTTTTTCAACCCTTGAAAAATATATTATTAGAAATGCTGATTATATCAGCACCATTTCCGAAGGGATGATGAATAAAATAAAAGAGAAATGCGTAAGAGAGGTTATTTATTTTCCGAACTGGGTAGATACGCGTTTGTTTAAACCAATTGCCGACATTTCGGAGATAAGGCTTCGTTACGGATTTAATGATACCGATAAAATCTTTTTGTACTCGGGAGCCATCGGCGTAAAACAAGGATTAGAATCAATAATACGTGTAGCTAAACATTTTGAGAGAATTAGCCATCTTAAGTTTGTGATATGCGGCTCCGGCCCATATAAGGGCCATCTTTTCGATTTAAAAAATGAGCTTCAGTTGAATAACGTAATCTTTTTGCCCCTTCAGCCCTGTGAAGAGCTAAATTCATTCCTTAACATGGTTGATTTTCATTTTGTACTTCAAAAAGCGAATGCCAGTGACCTGGTGATGCCGTCAAAGTTAAGTACTATTCTGGCAGTAGGAGGACTGCCTATAGTTACAGCCAATCCTGGAACCAGTTTGTTTCAGATCATGAGTTCCGCAGACATGGGTATGCTTATTGAACCTGAAAACGAAGCGGCTTTAATTAGCGCTATTGAAAACGTTTTGATTATTGACCCTGTCACAAAAAAATATAATGCGAGGGCTTTTGCGGAGGAAAATTTGTCAATTGATAAAGTATTACCCACATTTGTCACCAGCGTACTGAACAACAATAAAAAAATAGAGGACGAGACGATATTAAGTAAAGAGGTGGCGTTAAATTGACAGCATAAACAACACGGCAACGAGTTCTTTAATGTAGTGTGGCATCGTTACGTAGTAATAAATAATATGGCAGGATTTATTTTAAGCAAATTATCCATCCATCCGGTAATACTCAATCCCTGCTGCAGGCTTTTACAACTTACCTTTACGGATGGACAGCATTAGTAAAAGAAATAAAGACTATTGATATCCCTGGTAATTCTTTAGATCGCACACAGATCATGTACGAGCCATCTTTAAAGAGCTGGCTTAAAAATTAAAGTTGTATATCTCACTATAAATTAATGCGTAAGTTTCTAAAGGTATTTATCGAGTCAGGCGTTCCGGCTCACAATGATGTAATGCCTGCAAAAACAATATTTGAAAGGGAACATCTGCTGTTTTAAAGGAGCCGGTAACGTGGTTTTCAATCTCCTGAGATACAGCCATTGAATAGGATACGCCAGCAGCGCTATCGGCAGGTAAATCAAATCTTTTCCATAAGCAGATGTGTATTTTATTTCTTCTATTGTTAAACCATTGATTCTTAATAAACGGCACAGTTCCTGGATGGGAACATTCTGTGTCATCTCTTCCGAATCTTCATAAATTGCTTTAAATATCCTGTAATGCCCGAGTAAAAGAAAGGAAATTTTATCCTTAATGGTTGCAGCGTTATCATTTGTAACGATAAAGATTCCATCTTTTTTTAGTCTTGCTGCACAGTTTGAAATAAAATTCAACGTATTGCCGAACATCATCACGCCGCTTATGGATGTTATCAGGTCAAATTTTTCTTCCTCAGGCGTTATTAAGTCTTTGGCAAGATCCATTTTTATGAACCTGAAATTATCATGATGAGAAGGAGTTTTAAGATCGGCGCCGTATAAATCAGCCTTTGGAAAAAGCCTTCGCATATAGTTTAAAAAATTCATGCTTCCGCAAGGGAGGTCAAGGGCTTTGAAGTAACTTTCTTTTGAAAATTTATCAGCACAATATTGTAATATATTATAATTGACGTGCTTCTGCGTTTCTCCGCGAGTAATGTCAGCACTTCGAAGGTTTACCATATCCATGTTAGCGGTTGCCTCCGCGTTATAAGTTCAGGTTGATGTAGTTGCATTTGCATGATGTTTCGTAGCTCATCAGTCTTCAGATTAAAAAAAACTTTCAATGATGCTGCCGGAATCCGCTATTAAATATTTATTGTGATCATTTCAGCGGCATTCGTTTGTTTTTCGTACAGTAGTTCTTTTTCACCGAATAAACGTTCAGCGGTCATTCCACGATCCTGGCAAATTTTTACGAGCTTGTTTGATTGCACGATCGGATTGGAGTCGTCGGTATATTTTATGCTGCTGATAAATTCCAGCCAGGGCTCCTGTCCCATTGCATAAACATATAATTCTTTCGGTTGAAATATATCAACGAGTGATAGTCCTTTATTACAATCCGAGCCAGCCAGTCTTCGGCTTCCATCCATATCCCTCGCTAACTTTTTAGTAAGTAGAGGACCATATAACCATGATAACGGCGCACCGTCGCATTCCATGCCTATAAACAACACGTCTACGTTGCCAATCTGTTTATGTATATGTTTATATAAAGCAGCTTCGCTGATACGGGAATCTGCAAGAAAGATCAGTTTAAATTCGCCGATCTGAACCAGGTAACAGGATTTGGTAAGTATATTCAGATCACTATGTTCGCCCATGAAAGGAAGTCCCGTTATAACAGCGTCCTCAAAACGGATGGTCTCCATTTCATTCACAGCCACTACGTTATGAAAACCTATATTATTGAACATTAATTTCAGGTCGGGATCTTCAAGCTTTCCGCTATTGGTTTTTGGTACAATCAGGTTTTTGATCTTATGCCTCAGAGGCAATAATGTTTCAAACAGAATATGATCCTGGTGATTATGAGTGATCAATACATAGTCAATGGTATCAGGCAAATCAATATCCGAGAAATGTTGGATGTCTGAATGATATCCGTAATAACTGATCAGCGGATCAACCAAAATGCTGATGTCTTTCGTTTCAATTAAAATACATGCATGACCAAAATATCTCATGCGGATCTTGTCACCGGTATATTTCTGGTAAACCGGAGGAGGTGTCTCGGTAAAAAAGGTATCGAACAAAGCTTCCTGCGATGATGAAATGCCTAGCATTGCTTTGATGTACCCCAGTGTTTGAGGAGTTCTCTTCATTTTTGCCAGTTCATCTATACCGGGATGATCGAAAGTTATATTGAGGTGGAGAACGCCCGGTTCTTCCAGGCGTGGTGTACTAAGGCAGAATGGACGTTCATCATTATCGGTGATCCACATGGCAATGCTCTGCATATCTTTCTTATAGTACTCGCTGTTGTATACCAGGGCTTCAAAAAACCTGAAACCGGCATTATTGTTACGGTCGTAGTACAATTCCACATAGCCTTTAAGAATAGGAGGCACTTTTTCATACATGGCCTCTAAGCCATATCCTTTTGCCTCGGCCGCCAACATTTTATCAAGATCTTTGATTGCCTTTGCAAACTGAATTACTTTGTCGTTCTTTTGAAAAGTTTGTTGCTGCAATGCCTTAACTTCTTCCAACCTTCCACCTCCAAAATCCATAAAAGGACCGCCACGCATTTTTGAATTAAGCACGGCTTCCGCATGAATATCCGGAGCTGCAAGATATGACTCTGTTATGGTAAGATGCCTTCCCACAATATTCAGGGCTGCGGTGGCCGGCGATATAAGATGGCTCCAGGCATACCATTTGTCTACGAGAGGTTCGAGAACAACATTGGGTTTCAGGTATAATTTCTGATCACTCATAATTTATAAGCTTTGCGTGAACGTATAATTTTTTGGAAATGATTTCAACTATTTCGTATGGATATTTAAAAATAAAAAAATGATTGCCTGGCATCTGCCTGAAGTCTACAACATGTTCAGTTTCTTTTTGCCAGTCGTGAATATCCGGAATTTCCATATCTTCTTCGCTCCCCGTAATTACTGTCATAGGAACTTGTAATGGAGTGCTGTGTTTATAGATGTAATTTTCTGAAACCTTGAAATCAGCACGCAGGATAGGTTCAAAATAATTTAACCATTCTTCGTTTTGTAAAATCTCGTCAGGCATACCGCCAAAAGTTTTAATTTCTTCGAGGAATTCTTTTTTAGGAAGCAAGTGCCTTTTATTAATGAATCTTGACGGGGCAGAAGGGCCCGTGGTACCGGTAACAAAGAGATGCAAAGGAGCTTTGTGATGGTTCTCGATAAGCTTCCTTGTTAACAGGTAACCAACCAGGCCGCCTAAACTATGTCCGTAAACAGCGTATTCCTTCAGCTCTGTTTTACTACTTACCTGATTATACATATCATTGATTAAAGAGTCCATATCCTCCAGTAATGGTTCACCCATTCTTGATCCATGTCCGGGATAATCCAGGGGAATGAAGTTTAAAAGAGAGGACGCTTTTTCGGCAAAAGACCGGTAAGAATATTTACTTCCTCCTGCGAATGGAAGGCAAAAAAGATTCAGTGTGTTCGTCATGCACCATCAATTTATATGTAATCTTTAAGCCTTTTATGAGCTAAATGAATTGGATATTCCGACAATAAGCAATATATGGAATCGTTAGCCTGTTGGTTTTTCAAATAGTATATGCCCAATTAATCAATCAAACACATGTAGTATTGTTGCTTTTCTTTGGTATTAAAATTAAAAGAAAAGAGGTAACAATCAAAGAATATATTGGAGTAATAAAAAGTCTTCTGTGATAGTATGACCATACGGATAGTTTTTTAACCAAAGAGGGCGAAGATGTAGGAAAAACAGAGGGCGCAGAGGAAGCCTCTGTGTTCCTTCCTCTGCGCCCTCTGTGGTTAAGAAAAACACATACAAAATTAGCCACTACAATTCCATAGGTAACTAAACAACAGCTCTTACTAACTTGTTACCAGTGCTCATTCGAAATCAATCTTCTTCATTATTATCTTTGGAGCTACCTCATTAACACACAGGTGTGCAACGTATTTTTGATCGAGTTTAATTTCATGTAAAAACCATTCTTTGTCATCCCAGGTAATGATGTTATCGTTTACCGTTACCTCATTAAGGGGGAGATGTAATCCTGTGCCGATGGCTTTTATAAAAGACTCTTTTTGCGTCCAAAGAGAATAAAATGCATAAAGGCTATCATCAGCCTTTTGAATCCGTGCCCACTCTTCTTTTGAAAAATAATTTTCAAAATCAAAAACCGGAACATCCTGTATTTCTTCTACGTCAATGCCTATTTTGTTGGTGCTGCTTATTGCGCAGATAACACATTCACCCGAATGCGAAATATTAAAATCGATTTCACTATCAAAGTATGGTTTTAAAAATGTTGTGTATTTAAGCTCTTCCAAAACGTACGCTGTGAGACTTAGTGATTTTAATCCTGCGGTTAAAAGCAGTTTTCCTATCAGGGTGCGTTGCCGGTCTTCCCACTTCCTGTATTTTAAAACCTGGCTTTGAATAGAAGCAGGCAGTTGCTTTAGTAAGTGATAAAAATGTTCTTCTTTTAACTCCTTATACGTTATACTATAGAAAATAAATATCATTGATAGTCGCGGTTTAAATAGTAATAATTACGGGCAATTTTTACTTCCTTGATTCTATTTGCATAAAATGTTGTACTTTTCGAAGTCTGCAATAACAGGGTAGGTATTTTGAACGGGATTTAATCCGCGTCTTTCGGGAATGCCTGTTACAACTAACGTAGGCGGGTTCGTTCCAAATGAATTTTAAATCTAATATTTTTGATGATCCGTTTATACAACAATTACTTAATTGATTAAGATGAAGTGGTTTTGGACACGTGAATCTAAGAAAGAATCCGGCAATATAAAACATACCGAAAGACTTACATTAAGAGACCGAATAGCAGCTTTTATATACCTTCCTCCTTTCCTTAAAATGGTTTGGCAAGCCAGTCCGTCTATTACGCTGGTTAATTCGCTGTTGCGTATCATAAAGTCCATCATACCGCTTGCGCTGTTGTATATATCAAAACTTGTTATTGACCAGATGGCGCACTTCAGCAAGGGTGATAAAAGCTACTCCGGATCATATTTATGGAAATTGTTGATATTGATCCTCGTGCTTACTGTTTTAGCCGACACTTTAGGGAGGTTTATTTCCTTTTTGGATAATTCACTTAGCGACTTGTTCTCTTATTACACTTCTATTAAGATAATGACGCACGCAGCTACATTTGACCTGGAACAATTTGAAGACGCCGCTTTCTACGACAAGCTGGAACGTGCAAGAACACAAACGTATGGGCGATCCATCCTTTTGTCGCAGGTGCTGGGGCAGGTGCAGGATTTAATCTCAATGATTTTTCTTGCTGCCGGGTTATTTGTGTTTAATCCATGGCTCATCCTGATTCTGTTTGTTTCGGTAATACCGTCCTTTTTAGGTGAATACTATTTTAACGGTAAACATTATTCCCTCATTCGTAGTCAAACTGAAGGCAACAGGGAAATGACTTATATTCGTTATGTTGGCGCCAGTTATGAGACAGCTAAGGAGGTAAAAATATTTGACTTATCAGAATTTTTAATAAATCATTTTCGTAAACTTTCCACTAAGTTCTATCGCGATAATAAACACCTTGGCCTGATGAAAGCGTTAGGAGGCTCCGGTCTGGAAGTGTTTAGCGCAATAGGTTATTTTATAACAATTGTAATAATTATCCGATCGGTTCAATCAGGAAATGTAACCATCGGGGGACTTACGTTTTTGATTGGATCTTTCCAGCAAATGAAGAGCCTGTTTGCAGGATTTATGGCCACTTTCACAGTTGTATCACAAGGTGTTACCCAGCTTAAAGATTTTTTTGACTTTTTTGAAATCAAACCAAAAATAAAAATTTCAAGCAACGCGCTAGCCTTTCCCAATCCTGTTAAACATGGGTTTACGTTTGAAAATGTTGGTTTTAAATATGAACATTCTGAGCGTTGGGCAAACCGGCATTTGAATTTTCAAATATATGTGGGCGAAAAAGTGGCTTTGGTAGGAGAGAACGGAGCAGGTAAAACTACTTTGGTAAAACTGTTAACCCGCCTGTACGATCCTACTGAAGGAAGAATTTTGTTGGATGGCATAGATTTAAAAGAGTATAACCTGGTGGAATTAAGACAGCAGATAGGAATTATCTTCCAGGATTTTTATCATTACCAGATGACTAGCTCTGTAAACATTGCTGTTGGCAATATAGCTGAAAAAGAAAACCTTGAACTTATTAAAGATGCTGCTCAAAAAAGTCTTGCGCATACGGTCATAGAATCATTTCCTAAAAAATATGATCAGGTACTGGGAAAATACTTTGCCAACGGAGTAGAGCTATCAGGAGGTGAATGGCAAAAAGTGGCGCTGGCAAGGGCTTATATGCGCGATGCGCAACTGATAATATTGGACGAACCTACGGCCGCCTTAGATGCGAAATCCGAATACCGCGTTTTTCAGCAATTTTCCGAATTAACCAAAGGTAAATCAGCGGTACTGATTTCACACAGGTTTTCAACCGTCAGAATGGTAGATCGCATACTGGTATTGGATAAAGGGGAATTGATTGAGACGGGCAGTCACGAAGAATTGCTGGAATTAGGAGGGCGCTATGCCGAGCTGTTTGAGTTACAGGCACTGGGGTACAGAAATAAACTAAAGCCAGAATAGGCGATTCATTTGATTGATTAATCCATTGACGGCGATTCTCCGTAATTTTCGTACGGTTTTTGTTGTATTGAATTTGCTATAGGTGCTTACTGAATGTTTGATGTGTAATAACTTGTAACAAACCATAATTTCTAAAATTCTATCTTATAAAATCCGCATAACTTTTTCTTTCGCTCTTAACGCGCGTGACATATCGTGCACGAGACAATAATTGATATTTGAATACTGGTTTCATAAACTGATGATGGTTTATTGTGTTAATTTCTTTGTTATAAGAAAGTAACAATTTTAATTTTTGAACAGATTAAAGCATTCATAAAGATGAACTTAGTGCCTATTATGACTGAAACTATATTTAATAAGGATTTTATTGATATTCCAACAAGTAAAATTGTAAGCGATTTAAAAACAGAAGGGTACTTTGCATTTGAACAAGCTTTAAATGAAAATTTTATCGGTCAATTGCTTAAGGAAATTGATTTTAATAAAATCCTATTAAACAACAATGATATAGGCGTAGTAATATCTCAGGAGGTGCGTTTTTTTACGCATTGTTTAGCCAGCTCGAAGAAAACGTATGATATCATTACGTTCCCTAAAGTGTTGGAAATATGCAAGGGCTATTTTACTGATACGTTCAGATTAACCAACCATAGAATTTACGAGACTTGCAAAAGTTCCAGTATGCCGTGGCATACGGACAACAATAAACAGGACGGTAGTAGCCTGTCTGAAAAACACGATATGCCGGGTTTGTTATTTCTTTTTTATCTATCAGATGTTGATCAGAACGCCTTTCAATTAATCAGGAATTCACATAACTGGTCACACAAATACAATGATGAGATTTACCTAAGTGAAAGCTTTATTGATAGCAACTATGGTAATGATGTACTTACCTTTTTGATGAAAAAAGGAAGTTTAATACTTTGCGATACACATGCCATACACAGGGCAAAGCCTTTCCATGATAAAAAATATAAGAGAATCACATTGCTTTTTCAGGTTGACCAGGTTGGCATCAACAATGCAGGACATGGAGAAAAAAACATCATAAATACAGAGTACTTAGAAAACTTGTCACCCGAACTTGTAAGCTACCTCGGTTTTGGCTTTAAAAGAGATTATCCCGCATTTCCTACTACTTCCATTGCTACTATGTCAGTTACCGATATACTGCGTTTACAAAATCAGTTAATCTCTAAAACATTTTTAGCAGTTGGTAAAACTTGCTTAAAAGCTTTAGTACCTCCAAAGTTTATAATCAGTATGAAGCGCCTTCGCTGGCGTTTGAAAATGAAATATGCAAAAAAAGTCGAATAAACGCAACTGAAGGCAATAACGATGCTGGTATAAGGTGATTAACTGCGGAGCCGAATGCTTACGGCAACATTCGTATTGATGCTTACCCTTTCACGTTCTTTTTTCAAAATTCAGGGCTTGTTCAAAAACGACATAGATATGATAGTTATGAAGAGCAGTTGAAAAAAGAATTAAACCATTGAGAGTTTATTTATAAAAAGGCATAAAATTTTTCTTCTCTGAAATTAAGGAAGTAGCAACTCTCCTGAACACTCTTCAATTTTAATCGAATATTGATGCCCTTGCATCTGTAACCCAAAGTTGGTTGTTAAACGGGCACATCACGCTTTACAATTATTTTTTATATTTATAGTAAATTGCAGGTAAGAAACAGTCTGTACCCCGTCAATCGTTCAAAAAAACGATAAATGAAATAATTATTAAGATCCTATCTTCCGGTTATATTTAATATGATGATGTGCAGAAGGCGACGCCCAGCCACAATATCATACAGTATATATCAACAAGTTTAACTACAGTTTTAAATTTTTGAATATCGCATAAATGCATGTGGCTAAGTTGTGTATGTCTATTGGAAGTAAATGTCAATGGCCCTTGTTGCACGGTGCCCGTGTATCTATGAGCTGTAAGTTAATTATATCAATGTTCTTGTTACTTAACCTGAATCACCTTTTCGGTCAGAATATCTCAGGCAACTGGCAGGGAGTGTCTTATATTCCTTCAGGCAATTACGCAATCTATTATTCAACCCGCATGCAATTTATTCAAAACGGTAACAATGTAACCGGAACATCGCTATCCGTTTTGCCAAACACCACATCTTTCGTAATTCATACTTTAACGGGTTCTATAGTTAACAACGTATTTACTTTTCAAACACAAATTGTTTCTCAAATAGGTTCCTGGTGTTCTCCTTTAGTTACGCTCACCTATGACCCTGCTTTAGAAACACTTAAGGGAAATTGGGGTTCACAATCATGCCCTGCCGGAACCACAGAACTTAGCAGATTAAAAATTATTTCAGATACGGTTTTTTGTGAAGGAAAGCCGGTGAATTTATCTGTTACCGGACAAGATCTTAAGTGGTACAGCAATGACAGCATGTTGAACGTATTAGGTCAGGGAAACAATTTTTCAACCTATATTGATACATCTACCACTTATTATGTAACGCAAACATTCTTTAATATAGAAAGTCCAGCCTTTCCCATAACCGTCACAATAAAGCCGAGGTCATCTTCCATAGTTACGGCTTCTATATGTTCAGGACAATCTTTTTTGAACTATTCAAAGGACGGCACTTATATAGACACGCTTGTGGCGGCCAACGGTTGCGATAGCATCAGAACGCTTTATCTCACGGTAAAGCCCAAATCATTCTCCACAATCACGGCTTTTATATGTTCAGGACAATCATTTTTGAATTATTCAAAGGACGGCACTTACATAGA
>CAXTDO010000020.1:0-5481 GCA_964242315.1 uncultured Flavihumibacter sp. | reverse complement strand
TCCACAATCACGGCTTCCGTATGTGCGGGGCAATCATTTTTGAACTATTCAAAGGGCGGTACTTATATAGACACCCTTGTGGCCGCCAATGGTTGTGATAGCATCAGAACATTGTATCTTACGGTAAAGCCCAGATCATTCTCCACAATCACGGCTTCCGTATGTGCGGGGCAATCATTTTTGAACTATTCAAAGGGCGGTACTTATATAGACACCCTTGTGGCCGCCAATGGTTGTGATAGCATCAGAACATTGTATCTTACGGTAAAGCCCAGATCATTCTCCACAATCACGGCTTCTATATGTCCAGGACAATCATTTTTGAACTATTCAAAGGGCGGTACTTATATAGACACCCTTGTGGGCGCCAACGGTTGCGATAGTATCAGAACATTGTATCTTACAGTAAAGCGCAGATCGTTTTCCACAGTCACTGTTTCTATATGTGCAGGACAAGCTTTTTTAAATCATACCAGGGAAGGCACTTATATAGACACGCTTGTAGGCGCCAACGGTTGCGATAGCGTCAGGACGTTGCAACTTACGGTATCTTCCAAAATTTATTCTAATGTAATTGCTACCATTTGCACCGGGCAAACCTATGGAGGACACTACAAAAGCGGTACATACATCGACACATTAACTGCGTCCGCAGGCTGTGATAGTATACGAACTTTAAAACTTATTGTAAGTGAAATGCCATCTCCTAATCTTGGTGCTGATCAGGAAATATGTAAGGGTGATTCGCTGGTTTTATTTCCAGGCACTTTCTCGTCTTATTCCTGGCAAGATGCTTCAACGCTTAATCACCTAATTATAAAGCAGCCTGGTTTGTATTCGGTAACGGTTACAAACTCCTGTGGTACCCACACAGACGAAGTAGTTATATCGGAAAAGGAGTGTGATATATATCTTCCAAACGCTTTTACTCCTAACAGGGATGGTAACAATGATGCTTTTAAATTATTAAGAGCTTCTAACCTGCAAGAATTTCATCTTGTGATCTATAACAGGTTCGGACAGAAAGTTTTCGAAACAAAAGATTATAGTCAGGGTTGGGATGGTATGTGTAATGGGCAATCGCAAAGCTCCGGTTTATACGTTTGGTTTTGCAATTACAAAAGAAGTAACGTAAGGGGATTCAAGAAAGGAACGGTGCTGTTGATCAGATAAAAATGGAAGTGCAAGCCCTTATAAAGGACGGCTTCCCTGTTCAACTTTAGATTTTATGTATAATAGTTGTCGTTTTAAAGAATAATACCTTTCAGGTATTGAAATCTTCTTTTTGAAAGATACGCTTAAAGGTGAAAATTCAAACCTTTCACATCCACGCATATAAGCTGCTGACGCAAGTAACCTGCCCCCTGACTTGTTTTCCCTGTTCAGATACATCCCGTTATAATCTCTCAAGGTAATCTGGTTGGCGGAAAGCGGAATCAGGTCAAATGTTTGAGATTCCTTTATTTCGCTACCGGTTGCTGTTATAAAATTCCCATTTTTGTTTAATGACGTAAAGAACAAACCGTTCGATGCTTTTAATGCAATTTTACGGTATCCTAATTCAACCACACTTACTTCATTGAACTTACTGTTTGGTCTTCCATCAACATCAACGGTAACACCATCATTTTCAGACAACGATACATATTTGCCGTTAGCACATTTAAGTGTAAACTTTAAAGTTTTGGAAGCTTCGTTTTTAACAGAAGGGATTTCATTTAAACATACAAACTGATACCCCTGTGATTTCAACACAGGGATCAATTGTTTTGTGAGCTCAAGTGTGTTGTTTTTTTCTTTCAAATAGTCCATATCTGCAATATCATCATGCATGACAATTATCCCACGTCCTTTAGTAGTAATTTCATTTATGTAATTATCAACTGCATGCTCCACAGATCTGCCGGTTTTCCAGTAATAACAATCTGTTCCCGCTACATCCCAATAAACAGGGCCAACATGATTTATGGTTGAAAGCATATTCAGATTAAGCTCATCTGCTACTTCATCAGACCATTTGCCATAAGGGCTTCTAAAATACACGGTATCCCCCCGGATGTGTTTTTTAATTACGGCATCGGTTTGTAATATCTGGTTGTGAAGATCTCCATTTATTGACAAATAAAATGGCATATCAGGATGATCGTACGTGTGATTAGCAATCAGGTGGCCAAGCATCGCTGTCTTTTCCAGGATATCCTGATGATGAAAGGCATACTTGCCTACTACAAAAAAAGTAGCACGGATGTTTTGATCATGAAGAAATGTTGCGATGTCGTATGTATTTTTTCCCGGCCCATCGTCATATGTTAAACAAATGTATTTTAAAGGTAGATCCGCCCCCGTATGCTGTTCTCTACTATACATGTCAAGGATGTGTACAATTAGACATAGATATTGCTCATTTAAATAGTTGCAAATATTTAAGAGCAATGGTTTCTTTAGTATGTTCGGTCAGGTAACTATTCAATTGCATATTGACAATCTGATTGCCAGGTCTTTTCGATTCTCTTAACTCTTCTTCCAGTAAAGCCTTTAATCCATCCTTATCTTTCATGTTAAAAATCTTTCCAAATTTATCGACAGCTTCTATCAAGCCGCCTGCATTTGCTGCTATTATTTTGCAGCCACATGACATCCCCTCTAATGCAACGTTACCAAAACCTTCCTCACCAACTGATGGAATCACCATTACTTTATGCCTGTTAAGAGTCCTTGCGAGACATTCTCCTTCAATAAAACCCAAGAATTTTATTTTTTCTTCCAGACCCAACCGTTGAACAAGTTTCTCTAACTTAGGCTTTTCCGGACCATCTCCAATAATATTTAAAGTAAAAGGTTCTTTTAAACCTCCACATGCCTCAATTAACAGGTCGCAGCCTTTTTGTGATACCAGCCTTCCGAGGAACACGAAGTCGTATTGCTTTTTTTCGTTGTTATAGATCTTAAAAATATCATTATCATAACAGTTATTAATGATAGTACACGGCGTGCCGATATAATTTGCAACGCTTTCGCTGACCGCTATATTTTGAGACGCAAATTTGATTAATAAAAGTTTAACCCTGATCAGAAAACTTAGCCTATCACTCAGATAGAAATCATTGTGTGAAATGACCCAACTTTTAAAAGGGTTAAAAGGTAACAGCCAAACACCTTTTAAAGATAAATTTGGCATATATAACGTATCACACCATAAGAATAAATCAATTGCTTTTAAAAAACCGGGACGATCGTAAATATCTACATCTTTTAATTCGGGAGCTCCATATACGAATGCAATTTTCTGAAAATGCATGGTTATCACTTTTACATTATTACCCCGTTTTAAAAACTCATTTATTAAAACAAGGGTCTGTTTTTCAAGTCCGCCTATAGAAGGATGAAAAACAGTTGTAAAAATCAGGATATTCATACCACCAATAAAGTTTTCTCAAAGTACTTAAATATATCATTATGTTAACCACTAATCTGAATTTTCACTTCCAACTGTAACAAGCATAAGTCTTCCTCCTTTCTCTTTGAAATATTTGTTTTTCTTATCAAGCAAGTGTTCTATAAGGCTTAATGATAATGCAATAATCATGTAATTATACAACATAATATTTGGATATTTTTTATCCGCATCTGCTTCAAAATCCATTCAATCGTATTCCCTTTCATTTTTTACCTGGTCTAAGTTACTACGTTCAATTTTAATTCTCCTTTGCTTTCTATTCTCTTCCCTTGTCAGTACATTTACTGTCTCTTATGTTTACTCTTGTTTCAGCGATATATTTGCTACAATGGTGCCACGGGCAGGCAAACAGATTATAAATTAACTTAAACGAGGACAAAAGGAGATTTTGGTTACTTTGTTAAAGATCTTGTTAAGAAATATTTCCGCAAATACTTTATACTCAATTAGTTGTTGATATTCTATTCTTATTTTGAGGGATCTCTAATTGAAACCTTTGGAAAATAACAAGCAACGAGACTTCTCAAAAGGAAGAAATTTATCAGTACGTCTCAAGCATGGTAATGGATTAAATATTGCATGTCCGTTCATACTTATATTTATAATTACCCAGTAACCCGTTTTATCTCACTATTAAGTAACTCACGAAGTTCCGTTTTAAAATCTAAGGATAAATACTCGTCGGCGTCGAGAAACACGCTCCATTTTTTTAGCAGTATATAATTTGTAAGGAACCATTTTTTTGGAAAATTTCCATTTCTTCTAATAATAATAATTTCTAGATTAGAACTTTCCGCAATTTCTACTGTTTTATCAGTGCTTCCGGAATCAATTAAAACGACCTTTTTCGCACTGCCGTTGCCAATGTCCGTTAAGCAACTAATCAGATTTTTTGTTCATTATATATGCAGAAAAAGACATAGGTAAGTCAAGTAATAAGAAGCCAAAATATTTATTTTGTGAGCAAAATTAAAATCATGTTCAATACAAGAAAACTGCAGTAGACGTTACCCCAAAACGACTTGGCCCTACCGATTCAAACACTTTAACTTCCTTTGCACAATTTGACTTATATAATTCTTCATATCGCCAAAAATCATCCAAAATTATAAACTGTCCTGTAGACATACGTGGTTCAACGTACCGAAAGCATTTTAGTCTTTCCTTGAAAGAATGATCCTGCCCATCAATGATGATAATGTCAAAATTCCCCATATCAACCATTTTTAAATAATCACTTTTTTCGAAACCTTCAGGATGATAAAAATCAAAAGGACTATATTGAATGTTTACGTTTTTTATGTTTAATTTTTCTAATTTAGATTGAACCAATTCAGCCCATTTGGCGTCATCTTCGACAGCTACAATATTTTTAGCGTGTTTTGCAAAGTGAATTGTAGAGCCCCCGGAACCGTATTCAAAAATCATCTTTCCATATACAATTGAATCGACATACTGGATTGCTCTATAAGACCACCAAGGAAGTTCTAAATCAATAGGAAATTGTTTTTTCCAGATATTATGTTTAAAATAGCTGGAAATAAGATCAGGATTGCTTAATAAATTAGAAGCAAGCTTCATTATTCTTTGAGTGTTCGTTATATTCATGGTTTCGTTTTATGGTTTGTATTTTAAATTTGTAAGAAGCTGTTTAAGATTTTGAAAACGGCTGGTATGAGACCATGTTAAAAAGAGGCTGAAATTTAAAGATAAGGGAAAATTGTTTTACTTGTGAGTAGCTACAAACAGAAATAAAATGATGAATTATCCCACCGATTTACGTTTCAAACAATGGCTAGTTAGAAAAGTATATTTCGAATAATCGTAAGCATAAATATAGTTAGCTCTAAATACTTAACGCCATTCTTATCTGGTTAAAACAGTGTATTAGTGACGTATGCTACCGTCACAGTATCCTAATTAGCAAGCTGTTTATTTTTATTTTAGACGCTGGAAAGAAATAAAACATTTAAGAAACTGTTCGGAAATTATTACGTAACTCTATTAAGCATAAGTCTGATCAT
>CAXTDO010000019.1:4268-19710 GCA_964242315.1 uncultured Flavihumibacter sp. | reverse complement strand
TTCCTCCGTGGACCTCCGTGCTACCTCGGCTCTTCCTCCGTGGTTAAAAAAACACGTATATTATATGAATCTGTTTCGAGTATTCTTTATTAATTCGGCTCTATGCGGACTAATAGCCTGCAATAACAAACCTGCCCTATTTGAAAAAATTCCCGCCACTCACTCAGGCATAACTTTCAACAACAAAATCACAGAGAACGATTCTATCAATCCACTCAATCTTGTAAACGTTTACAATGGCGGTGGTGTTGGTATCGGTGATTTCAACAACGATGGTTTACAGGACATCTATTTCACAGGCAACATGGTGCCGAGCAAACTATACCTGAATGAAGGTGACTTTAAATTTAAAGATGTTACAGACCAGGCCAACGTAGGCGGATCAGGAAGATGGGCAAGAGGCGTATCTGTGATTGATATTAACAACGATGGATTGCCGGATATCTACTGTTGCAATACCATTTACCATGATTCTCTCAAACTTGCCAATATATTATACATAAACCAGGGACCCGACAAAAATGGCATCCCTCGTTTTAAAGACATGGCCGCTGAATATGGATTGAACATCACCGTTCAATCTACCATGGCTAATTTTTTTGATTATGATAATGATGGCGACCTCGATATGTACCTGACCGTTAACGGAGCCATATCAGGAAATCAAAATAAATTTGGAAAAGAAAAAGAAAACCCCAGAACCAGCAAAGGAAAGTTGTACAATAACAATTGGAATGCCGCATTGAATCACGCGGTCTTCCACGATGTATCCTTAGAAGCAGGCATCATATTCGACGGCTTTGGACATGGGGCTACCGTTGCAGACATCAACGGGGATGGCTGGAAAGATATTTACGTAAGCAACGATTTCCTGTCTGACAATATTCTTTACATCAACAACCATGATGGAACTTTTACCAATCATTCAAAAGATTACTTTAAGCATACTTCTTACAATGCCATGGGGCAGGATATCATAGACATCAACAATGATGGTTTGCCTGATGTGGTAGAGCTGGATATGAACCCCAGAGACAATTACCGTAAGAAGATGATGCTGAATTCAAACAATTATAACACCTATCAAAATTTTGATATTTATGGCAATCAATACCAGTACGTGCGCAACACGCTTCAATTAAACCAGGGACCTGTATTGCTGGAAAATGATTCGGTAGGTGGGCCCGCTTTCAGTGAGGTGGGTTTTATGAGCGGAATTTCGCAAACGGATTGGAGCTGGACACCATTGATCCTCGACTTTGACAACGACGGCTTCAGGGATATGATCGTTACCAATGGATTTCCCAGGGATGTTAGCGATCACGATTTTATAGCATACCGGGAAAGAACTATTGCCGGCGAATCGCCCCTGCAGTTGCTTGATAAAATACCGGAAGTTAAACTGAACAACTATGCTTTTAAAAACCAGGATGGCACCGGCTTTAGCGATGTATCGAATGCCTGGGGACTTACCACTCCCGGCTTCTCAAACGGTGCAGCCTATGCTGATCTTGATAATGACGGTGATATGGATATGGTGATCAATAATATTAATGGTGAAGCATTCTTATATAAAAATTCTATTCGAAAAAACGGCGACAGCACATCACACTTTTTACAAATAAAATGTTCCGGTGACAAACAAAATATAAATGGCATCGGAACGCTTATAGATATTTATTATGATGGAACAAAACATCAGGCCTTCGAAAATACACCATACAGGGGTTACCTTTCCACTAATCAAAACATTGCTCATTTTGGCCTGGGTACAGCTACCCTGCTCGACTCGGTGGTAATAAGATGGCCGGCAGCAAAAAAACAAACCATCGCAAAAGTTCATGCAGATCAGTTACTCAAAGTAGATATAAAAGATGCAGCGGAGATATATACATTGAGCCCTAAGGTAATAACCGGTCAGTCGATATTTAAAGAAATAACTACATCGGCAGGGATAAACTATACCTACAAAGATCTCAACTATATTGATTTTAACAGGCAAACGACTTTGCCGCATAAGTTATCAGATTATTGTCCTGCATTGGCAGCAGGAGATATAAACAATGATGGGTTGGATGATATGATTATCGGTGGGAATGCTAACGGACCTCCGAAGGTGTTTCTGCAGCAACCGGATGGAAAATTTATGCAAAAAGAACTGGTGACAAATGATTCCACCAAAGAAGTTTACAAAGATGAAGGCCTGCTGCTTTTTGATGCCAATGGCGATGGCAGTCCTGACTTATATATTGTAAGCGGTGGATATAAATACGAACGCAACAGTGCCAATTACCAGGACAGGCTGTACATTAATGACGGTAAAGGAAATTTCATAAGGAACGAAACAGCATTGCCTGTTAATCGTACCAGCAAGCTTTGCGTAAAGGCAATGGATTATAACAATGACGGAAAACAGGATTTGTTTGTTTCAGGCCGCGTTGATCCCTGGAATTATCCAAAACCGGTAAGCAGTTTTATTTTTAGAAATGATTCACATAACGGACAGGCGAAGTTTACGGATGTAACAGCGGAGGTGGCTCCCGGCCTGCAAAACATAGGAATGGTTTGTGATGCCTTGTTTACGGATTTTGATAATGACAACCTTTTTGATCTTGTTCTTGCAGGTGAATGGATGCCTGTAACTTTTTTAAAGAATACCGGTGGCAAGTTTATAAATGTTACGGCTGCCACAGGCATAGGCGGCAAGTCAGGCTGGTGGAATTCAATTGTAGCCGGTGATTTCAGGCATAGTGGAAAAACCGATTACATCGTGGGTAATGTTGGTTTAAATACGCTTTACCAGGCCAGTGAACAATACCCGGTTTATGTAACGGCAAAAGACTTTGACCGCAATGGCAGTTACGTACCGATCCCTTCTCTTTTTCTTCCTGCACAGGATGGCAGCATGAAAGAATTCCCGGCTTATGGAAGAGATGATATCATAGAAAGAATTCCTACCCTTAAAAAAAAGTTTGACAATTATAAAAAGTTTGCCACGGTAACAATGGAAGAGCTGCTTCCCACGGCGATGAGAAAAGATGCCCAGCGTTTAAAGGCCACCATGCTACAATCGTGTTACCTCCGTAACGAAGGAGATGGAAAATTTACAATGATCCCATTACCGGCGCCGGCGCAGGTCTCTGCTTTAAACGGCATGATAGCCGATGATTTTGATGGGGATGGGAACTTAGATGTGCTGATAAATGGCAATGACTTTGGTACTGAAGTTTCCATAGGCAGGATGGATGCACTGAACGGTCTTCTATTGAAAGGTGATGGTAAAGGCGGCTTTGAGCCGCTTTCTATTATGCAAAGCGGTGTATACATTCCCGGAGATGGGAAAGCGTTGGTGAAACTAAAAAGCGCTAACAGTAGTTACCTGGTTGCTGCCAGTCAGAATAAAGGCCCGCTCAAACTCTTCGGGCTCCGGCAAAAAAGACAATTGCTGAAAGTAAATGCCGATGACGTGTCAGCTGTTATTCATTTCAAAAACAGCAGCGTTAGAAAGGACGAGTTTTATTACGGATCGGGTTTCTTATCGCAATCAGCAAGGTATTGCATGATTGATTCAACGATGGCGGCAGTTGATATTAAGAATAGCAAAGGTGTTGTTAGAACAATTAAACCGGGCTAATGAATGCAATATGCTAGTGTTAAGTTAAGTGTAGCATTGGATAGTGTTTTTTTAACCACAGAGGGCGCAGAGGGTTTTCTCCGCGCCCTCTGTGTTTCCTCTTCTGCGCCCTCTGTGGTTAAAAAAAACACTTACTAAGTTAGCTACCAAAAATGTAAATGCGTCATATCATACTTAATTTATCACTGGAGGGATTCTCCGGCATTGGCTGATTCCAAATAGAACTACAGTTGTATCATCTTGCTTTTTGCCGATCCTCTTTTAAATCGAATGTAAGCGTACCGCCCTTCACTATATCGTAATGATTAAGCGTGTGCTTCTTGTATTGTTGACCGTTTAATTTCATTGACTGTATGTAACAATTTTTTCTTGCTGCATTAGGAGCTTCTATAACAAATTCTTTACCACTGTAAAACGATGTATCCAAAGCAATGGTAATTTTATTGAATAACGGACTGGCAAGCTGGAAATCCATATCGCCGGGGCAGGCCGGGTAAAGTCCTATCATCGCAAACAGAAGACAGGCGGAGGTAGTTCCGCAATCATCATTACCGGGTAAACCTTCCGGCGCATTACTAAAATTTTTGTAGATCATCTCTCTTACATATTTCTGAGTGCGCCACTCCTCACCTTTTACATAATTAAACAGATAGGGATAAGCCATGTCCGGTTCATTACCCATATTAAAGAAACTGCTGTCAAAACAAACAGCCAGTTTGCTGGTGAATTTTTTAGAACCGCCCATGATTTTAATCAGGCCGGTTATATCATGAGGTACAAAGAAAGTGTAGTGCCAGGAGCTGCCTTCTACAAAACCTTCCTGCGAATGAAGAGAAGCTCCGTTTACAGAGGGATGGAATGGTTCAAACCACGATCCATCAATTAATTTAGGCCGCATGAAACCGGTTTTCTGATCGAAGTAATTTTTATACAACATGGAGCGGTTGTAAAATAACCTGTAATCGTCTTCCTTTCCAAGTGTTCTGGCCATCTGGGCAAGGTTCCAATCGGCAATACAATATTCTTGAGCCGTTGACACCGAGCCCCAGACATCCCTCTTGTTCTTAACTCCTTCCGGAATGTAACCATATTTCAGCAGGTTATCTGAACCGGGTCGCACCGGATTGTCTGCTTCAGGTATGGTTGCATTATGCTTCATCGCTTCGTAGGCGAGCGCAACATCAAAATTTTTGATACCCCGTAGATAGGTATCTGCAATAACCGAAATCGCAGGATCACCAACCATCATATACGTTTCCATACCTCCATATTCCAATTTCGGCAGCCAGCCCATCTCCTTGTACATAGAGAGCATTGTTTCAATCAGGTCCAGCTGTTTACGGGGATAAACAAGGGATAAAAAAGGGTGAACATTTCGATAAGTATCCCACAATGAAAATGTAGTGTACCGATTGACGTTATGGGTTGTTATTATCTTATCATTACCAGCATTAAAAACCTGTGTACTTTGCAAGGCAGGAAACTCTCCGTTTAAATCGCTAAATACATTAGGATGCAACAGTATGTGGTACAAGGCAGTGTAAAACATAACCTTGTCGTCATTTGTGCCACCTTCTATTTTTATTTTGGAAAGTTCTTTGTCCCAGGTATCCCTGGCGTAACCACGGGTTTTATCAAAATCGAAAGCAGGTTGTTCTGCCGTAAGATTACTCCTGGCATTTTCAACGCTCACATAGGAAGTACCTAACTTAACCGATATCACTTCGTTCTCTTCCGTATCGAACGAGAAATATGCACCGATGTCGCTACCCGCCATTTGCCGCTGAAATGCCGGGAATTTTTTTCCGGCGTTCCATATGCCGCATGAAACCGGTGTTTTACTAATTCTTGCTACAAAGTAAACGGTCTGAACGGTAGCACCACCGCACATTCCGCCAATTGTCTTGAAACCTTCTACTTCAGTTTCTGATACCCTTCGTACTACGCCTCCTTTACGTTCCGCCATGGAAAGTCCCAGGTTAATCAGGATGTTTGACTTTCCTTTGGGAAAAGTATAACGGCTGATACCGGTACGTAAGGTGGTGGTGAGTTCAGCCTTAATATGATACCGGTTCAACTGCACAGCGTAATAGCCGGGCGATGCCATTTCATCAGAATACTCCGACCCATATTTGCCCGCCTTTAATTCAAAATCCCCTGTTGTTGGCATTAACACAAAGACGCCTAGTTCAGGGCAACCTGTTCCGCTAAGGTTCATATGAGAAAAACCTGACAGGACTTTGTTTCCATAAATGTAAGGACTTGGCTTGCCACCGCTGTTCCTGCTACTGTCATAAGTATTAAGCGGTGAAAGGGATAACCCGCCTGGTAACACTGCGCCAGGATTGGTATATCCTTCATTGGCGGTACCAATAAAAACATTTACAAAGTCTGATAAGTGCTGAGCCCGTGTTGTCAGGGAACAAACGGTCATTATTGCAGGTAGAAGAAATCTCATGTATTAAAAATTAACAGTCAGCGGTTCGATCAGTTCTTTACCGCAGAGGGCACAGAGGAGAAAACACAGAGGGCGCAGAGGATTTCTTCTGCGCCCTCTGCGGTAAAGAACTGATCGCATAGAGCCAGGACTATTTAACGGCCTCCAGCACCACATGCTTTACATTCTTTCGGTTATAGGTATACGTAATATGTACTTTTCCATCTTTGGATTGAATTACAGCCGGATAGCTATACTCTTCCCTGCCGGTGCCGTTTTCAAGTATGGCTGCGTCTGTCCAGTCTTTACCGTCTTTTGAAACGGCTACATTAAGTTTGGCGCGCCCCCCTGCACCTCTTGTCGTGGGATTATACACCAGAAGCTGCCAGCCATTTTTAAGGGTAACCGCATCAATACCGGAATTAGGATTGGGAAGATCGGTTTTTGTTAAAGTGGCCCAGGTGTTGCCATTGTCCCGAGAGTAAGATTCAATCACTTTGTCATTCCTGCTTCGCATCACCATCTGCAGCTTATTACCGGGATAAAACAGTATGCTTGGCTGAATGATATCAAACGCAGTTGACGTATCAACAGGTATCAGCTTCCATGTAGCGCCAAGATCTGTTGATTTTTCAATATGTACTTTCCAACGTTCTCTTGTTTCAGTGCTCGACGGAGCAAGGATAGTTCCGTCGGCTAACTGAACGGGCTTGTTTTTAATAGGACCTAATATCCTATCGGGCAACCTACCCGAAGCAGACCAGGTCTTTCCATCATCGGTGGATGTGCGCACCAATCCCCACCATTCGCGTGGTGACGGACCTACTTTATAAAACAAGAACAGCTTGCCTTCCTTTGCTTTAAACAACACAGGATTCCAGGAGGGATAACGAAGCGTATCGTTTATCACGCCGTCTGCCATCAATACCGGCTTACTCCATTTTCCTTTCTCCAGGGTTGAAAGCCAGATGCCCACATCTTTGTTGCCTTCTTCGGTACCTGCAAAATAGGCAGCCATCATTTTATCGGGGTTAACTTCCACAATGGTAGAAGCATGGCATGAGGCAAAAGGCGGGTCGGTAAAAATTAATTCCTGTTGCGCAATGCGCCACGAGGTTTGAGCCATGCAGTTAACTGATAAAAGAACCAACGCGGTGAAAGTGCCAAAAAATCTCATGGTAATTATTAATGTTTAATTATTAATGATTAATTATTAACGGTGAGTCGTAACGGTAACAGTTACTAATTGATTTAAAACTAAATAATACACTAATATAATTAAGTTCTTACCGTTAATAATTAATCATTCATAATTATCCTTCCAAACTCCAGCCTTTACGGTATTCACGCTTTACATACTGGTTTACTTCATCATAGTTGGTGACGCGCATGTTTTCGTGATCCCAGATCAGCTTCATGTTGCTTCCCGGGTAGTCTACACCGTTACCTGATGCTCTTGGTTTGGGTGTATCTGCCGCGCGGATGGCAAGGTTTGCCATCAGGATGGCTTCCGTTAATGGGCCCGCAAGGTTAAAGGGAGAACTTAATTCTTTGTTACCATAACCGGCAATGGCGCCTTCCACCCATTGTGCATAATGTCCGTCGGCGCTGCCGGGAACGCGTGCAAAGGTTTGCTTTACGTGTACCTCGTTGTTGCGTGAGAGTGGCAGCAGCCGTGGGTTAGCGGCATATTCACTGGCCATCATCTTGCCTTTTGTTCCAATGAATAAGATGCCGCTGTTTCCATCGCCAAACACTTCGTTAGGTCCCAGTTCCGCCGGACGTTCCGGCTTTATGCCACCATCCATCCAATGCATGATTACAGGGCCTTTTGTTTTGGCTGTTTTGGGAAACGTTAATGTGGCATGACTTGAAGGTGGAATACTGTCTTTAAAGAATCCTCTTTTACCAAAGTCGGTAAATACGCTGGTAACCGAAGCCTGGCAATCCAAGGCGTATTTTAATCCCAGTACGCTAAAAGGCGCTTCCATCAGGTGGCATCCTAAATCGCCCAAAGCGCCTGTTCCATAATCCCACCATCCACGCCAGCTTCCGGGAATCAGTTTATCTACATAGTCTTTATAAGGCGCTGTGCCCAGCCATAGATCCCAGTAGAGTTCTTTTGGCACCGGAGGCTTCTCAGAAGGCCAGGGAATGCCCTGCGGCCAGATAGGCCTGTTGGTGAAGATGTTAACCGTATGCACATCGCCGATAATGCCGGCATCATACCATTCCCGTAACTGCCTTACTCCATCTCCTGACGAGCCCTGGTTGCCCATTTGAGTTACCACCTTATACTTCTCCGCTGCTTCCGTTAATTTACGGGCTTCGTAGATATCGTGAGTCATCGGTTTTTGAACGTACACATGTTTGCCTCTCTGCATGGCGCCCATTGCCACAATTGCATGGGTATGATCAGGAGTAGATACCGACACAGCGTCAAAGCTTTTTGATTCTTTATCAAATAGTTCCCGCCAGTCTTTATAGCACTTTGCTTTAGGGAAAGCTTTCACCGAGTTGGCTGCCCTGCGTTCATCCACATCGCAAAGAAATCCGATGTCGGCTTTGCCGCTTTTGAAAAAATTGGCCAGGTCACTCTGGCCTTTGCCACCTGCTCCTACACCTGCAACTACCAGACGGTCGCTGGGTGCAATAAATCCTTTACCTCCCAATACATGCCTCGGAACAATCATCAGCCCGGCAGCACTGAGGGTAGTAGCCTTTATAAAATTCCTGCGGGAATTACCTTCCGTGTTGTTTAATGTTTTATCAGACATTGTAATTTGTTTAATTGTGATAAGAAGGCAACAGCCATCAGCTATAACAAGTGCCGGGCAAAATGCCAATGTTAATTCATTAAGAGATCTTAGTTAAATAATACTAATATTCAAACAACAATAATCAATATTCAATGATGGTTCGTTGCCTTATTTGCGTGGAAAATTTTCATTGAAGATTAGGCTTTGTTTGTTGAATATTTTTATTAACCAGATGGCATGGTCCAATTAGCCTGGTCTATCGGTAGCTTAAGGCTGACAGCCGATTGCTATTTAATTATTGAAAGATGCGCATAAACGTTTCCGATCCTGTATTCATAATCAACCGAAGCAGCAGGAACTATCCTGGTTACCTTGATCATACCATAAAGTATATCCGCAGGCAAAGGTCCGATTATCAATTTGAAGATGTAAACGCCGTCTCCTTTGGCGGGATCAGCCTCACTCACTGGTGCTCCGCTTTCATAGGCTGCAATGGTATTTGCCGAATTATTCTTGTAATACAGGTCGTTTGTTGAGGGAACGAACTTTATACTTTTTCCATTTGCAAGCGATGCGCCGGCTTTAATCGTTAAAGAACCGGCACTTACGGCAAGTATGGCATTCGCATCGTTGGCACTTACTGAAGTATTGGTGATGATGTTCATACCTCCCTGTGCGGCAGTGGCAAGCGACAGGGTACCAGACTTTTTCAGAAAGAATGGGTCAGTGATAACGATTAACTTAGTGACGCTGTCTGCGTACGTTCCCTGGTTTGCTACGAAGGAATAATACATGGTATCTCTACCTGCTGCAAAATCAGTTCCTGAAATCGGAACTTTAGCCAGACTAGAATAGCTGCCGGTTCCTACACTTATCCACGGTGCATTGATTCCATTCTTCCTTTTCACAGTCACGGTGCCGGCATATGCACCCAGCTTTGGTGTTACCGACAAGTCAAAAGAAGCAGTATCTGCAATACGCACTACATCAACAGCCTTGCCTCCAAATGTGGGACCAGATACAGTGGTAGCATTTTTCAGATCTACCCTCAATAGATTTGCGTCGGTTTTTCCCGAGAAAGTAACCGTTACAAAATCTCCTACGATGTTCAGTTTAGCTTCACTTCTGTTATAGGTAACGGAGGTCTTTAAATCGGCTCCAACAGTAACATCCTTTTGTGTGCCGGCCAAAGGCAACAACTGTGCGCTTCCACCGGCAGCAGGAACCTGCAATTGCAGCAATTCGGTTTTCATGATATCGCCTGATTTTGCATTAGGGAACGTTACATCAACGGTAAATTTATCGTCCAGTGTAGATATGCCATTAGAGGTAGCCTTTGAAACGCCGGTAATCACAACATTGCCGTTAGCGTCTCTCGGAATTTTGTAGTAGTCTTGTTGCGTACAGCTCATCAGTAACACTATCGCTCCGATTAACGTTAAGGAAATTATTTTCTTAGTGTTCATGCTTGTATAATTAATGATAACTAAATAAATTTTACCGGCCTACCTGCTTGGGCAGGAATGAAAAATTTTGTTTGGCTTTCAGGTTGTTGATAATTTCTCTTCCTGAAATTGGGGAGAGCAAATTTATGGGAGAAAAGGAGTAACTGAAATCAGTAGGCCTGTGACCAACAAAGCGTTCTATACCTGCAAATGAACCTACTCCATCTATGAGGCACATCCTGGTACGGCGCTGGTCCCAAAGCATTTTATTTTCGAATATCAGTTCGTAGGCGCGTTCACTCATAATAGTAGCAGGTTAATGTCGGCGGCACGGTAGGCAGGAAGGTTGGCCCTGGCTCTTACTTCGTTGATGCCTTTTATCATATCGTTATCTGACACCGCTTCACCCATCTGTTTCAACGTCCAGTTGACTTCTGTGAGCAGCAACAGGATATCGGCATAGCGGTAGTAATTCCAGTTCAGGCTGGAATGAGCGGTAGATTTAATGGCGACAGAATCGTAAAATTTAAACAGGTATGGCCTGCCGAATTTTTCAGCCGGCCCTTCGGAAGGATCGTATTTTTTCGACTTCGTATCTGAGGAATAAAAAAACTGGCGGTCCTGTATACGTTTGTCAAGTGGATTATAGGAATTGTAATAAGCCATGCTTGGAATGAAAGTACCATATTCATCGCCATACATAGAAACATGGCTAAGCCCAGCGAGCGCTGCGGGAACGATCTGGTTATCGGTAACATTACTTAAAAACTGCGCCTGAAATATGGCTTCACCACTGTTGTTCATAGCAGGGTTTCGAAGGTCGGCGTACGTACCTAATGTATACCTGCCGTATAGGGCATTTAGCTGATCCAGCGCTTTCTTTAAAAATGTTTTCGCACTCGGAGTATTAACCGGATAAGCTGTCTGGGTCCACTGACCGGTAACGCACCAGTCTTTGGTCGGGTCTGTTGCTACTTCCTGGTAAGGATAACCGGAACAGGTAAGATACACATCACTCAGGATAGCCCTTGCCACATTTTTTGTTACACGGCCGTTGGTTGATTTTATTTCAGCCAGAGGACTGTTTACAGCAAATTCGAGATCCGGAATGATCACATTGTCATAGATGGCTTTGAGAGAAGCCCGTGGTTGCTGTGCATCATTAAGATCAGTAAGAATAGTGGTGTCCATCACCACGTCGCCAAAATAACGCACGAGGCAGAAATAATACCAGGCGCGCAGTGTGCGCACTTCTGCAAGAGCTTTGGCTCTGTCGTCAGCGGTCATGCCAGTAATACTGGGCAGCTTGATGATAGAGAAATTACAGTCTCTTACTCCCTGGTACCAGTTGTTCCATTGATTGTTATAATCGTCCAGCAAATCTCCTGAAACCTGGTTGGTTTGAAATTTCCAGAACTGAACATGCGTATCCGACGTGTATGCTTCACCGGTAGGATATTCAAGTGTTGCCGGAAGGTAGTTACCCCAGTCGCCCGCACCGTTTATCCAGGTGGCTAACGATCTGTAAGGTCCTATCGTTAAAGCAGCTCCGTCTGCCGAGGTTGAGTAAGTAGTTTGATCGGTTATGGAGCCGGTTGGTGTTTCTGCAAGAAATTTCTTGCAACTGCCGAATAGCAACACCAATGCCGTTAATAATACTGAGCATTTAATTGCGGAAACTTTATTGTTATAGTATGCCATAGCAATATGTTTAAATTTTTAAAGACTAACGTTTACCCCTAAGGTATAAGTAGATGGATTGGGATACTGGTATTTATCAATGTTTGGTACAAGGGAATACTTCTTATCCAGGGAACTGTCTTCGGGGTCATAACCGGCAGCTTTTGTAATCAAAAAGAAATTTGTTGCAGACAGGTAAGCCCTCAGCTTTTGAAGTCCCATCTTTTTAACAGCGAATGAATACCCCAGTGAGGCTCCTGCACCTCTGATGAATGCTGCGTTGTATATCATATGGTCATCGGGATAAGACTGATAATACGCTCCGCCATTTCCGGGGCGCAACTGAGCCACCATGCTGTTTTGGGCATCAGGGCGCCATGCAGTAAGCGTGGAATTCAATCCGCCTGATACCAACTGACGATCTTCCGCAGATTCATGAACAAAGGCTTTGTCGATACCATTAACGATCTGTATGTTGATACTTGCATCGAAGCTCTTGTAGTTGAAATAGTTGTTAAATCCTATCAAAACCTTGGGGAATGAGCGGCCGATAATGCCACCGTCTGAGTTGAGGTCAATCTTACCATCATTGTTGCGGTCAAGGTATTTCAGGTCACCGGGCATCATGCCGTAACGTGCTGCCAGGGAAGTTTCCTGCGTACTGAAAGTGCCCTGGCGGGTGAGACCGAAAAATGATCCGATCGGTGCTCCAACCTGTAATATGGAGGTTCCGTTTCCGGCGCCGGTTGATACATAAATAGGTGCACCGGTTGGGCCTAATGCCACAATTTTATTCTGGTTAAGACTTACCGACAAATCAGTATTCCATTTAAAATCTTTAGTGGAAACGGTACGGGTGTTGATGCCGAATTCCCAGCCCTGGTTTTCAGCAGAACCGTAGTTTATCGTTGCGGTTCCTGTTGTTGTAGAAGTTGGTAAAGGCACATCCAGCAACATATCGCTTGTTACTTTATGATAATAGTCTACTACCAGGCTGATCCTGTCGTCCCACAAGCCTAATTCAAGGCCACCGTCGTACTGTGTGGTAGTTTCCCACTTAAGGTCGGGGTTACCAACGGAATTGGGATAGATGCCTGTAGAAGTAGCGCCGCCTAATACGATGTTCGATGTTCCTACGTAAGTCTGTGAAACATAACTTCCGATTTCCTGGTTGCCGGTACGACCCGCACTGGCGCGAAGTTTAAGATTAGATATGGTGCTGATTCCTTTTATGAAATTCTCCTCCGAGGCTTTCCATGCCAGGCCTACAGATGGGAAGAACCCATATTTGGAATTTTCACCAAATTTTGAGGAGCCATCAAAACGGCCTGTCGCCGTAAGCAGGTATTTGTTTTTATATCCATAGTTCACCCTGGCAAAGTAAGAGTTGATGGCATTCTCACCATCGCTGCTTGAAGGCACCGGCCTTGTTGCCGCTCCCGCTCCAATGTTATGCCATCCGTAAAAATTAGAAAAGAACACGGAATTACTGGCATTAAGGTTTTCATAATTGTATTGGGTCCAGGCAAGTCCTAATACCGCATTGATGTTATGACCACCGGCAAGTTTTTTATCGAAATTTAAATAGTCCTGGTTTTGCCAGTAAAAAGTGTAAGCAGTATTAATATTAACCGAACCGTCGCTTCCATATAATTTACCACTGTAATTATTATATTTGGAAGAATTGAAATCAATTGAAACGTCGGATTTAAAGCTCAGTTCATTAGTGATTTTGGCATTGAGGGCAAGGCTTCCTGTTGTTTGTGTGAGGTCGGTAAATCCTGAGAACTCTGCCCTTCTGAAGACGATATTGTACCATTGTTCACCCACGTTAAAATCTGCATTGGTACCCCATCTTCCGGCATAAATTCCGTTGGCAGGATCGTTCGGATATTGTATTGGCAGGATGCTCCACACTTCGGCGGTAGACCGTGTGATATCGTTGTCGTTAGACCGCCTGTTCTTATTAAAACTAAGTTGGGTGCTTAAATCGAGCCATTTAAGTACTTTAACATCACCGGTAATTCTTGCGGTATAACGCTTAAAGTACGACTCCTTGATAAGACCTTCCTGATCTGAATAGCCTAATGAAAGCGAAAATTTTGCACTCTCATTTCCACCGCGGATATCCAAATGATGGTTATTGGAAGTGGCGGGTTTATAAGCCTCATCCTCCCAGTTGGTATTATAAATTGGCGCATAATAGTTACCATCTTTGCCTACCAGATTTAACAGGTAGCCGCCTTTGTCAACTTTTTTAAATAACCAGGGCATTTCTGAATAAGAGGTAGAGCTGGCATACTGTCCACGAAAATCTTTAGCCCTGTTAATGGTACCGTACTTGTCACCGTTAGCCATAGCCTGTTCGTATACATACATAAGCTGGTCGGCATTTAAAGTATAGAGATGCCTTTGTAATACGCTACGTGAAACATAACCATTATAGTCAACCTGCGTTTTACCATCGATGCCGCGTTTGGTGGTGATGATGATGACACCGTTGGCGCTGCGTGCGCCATAAATAGCCGTTGCAGAAGCATCTTTTAATACGTCTATGGATACGATGTCTTCAGGGTTTAACGTAGACAATGCATTGTTAACACCTACAATTCCATCAACAACAAATAATGGATCGCTGCTGGTGTTGATAGAGTTGGTACCCCGTATGCGGATCATAGGATCTCCTCCGGGTAAACCGCCTCCCTGTTGTACCACCTGAACACCGGCAATTTTTCCCTGCAACGCCTGTCCTACGTTAAAAGCCGGTTTGTCCATTAATTTCTTTGCGCCTATCTGAGCGATAGACCCTACCAGGTCACCTTTCTTTTGTGTTCCATATCCTACTACTACTATATCATCTAAATGTGAAACAGATTCTTCCAGGGTAACGACCAATTCAGTCTCATTACCTGCAGTAACAATTTTAGGAAGGAAGCCTACACTTGAAAATTCAAGATCTGCTTTTGCGGTGTTGGTAACAGCTATGGTGAAGCGGCCATCGCTATTGGTAGTGCTTCCTTTTGAGGTGCCTGAAATTGTCACGGATACTCCTTGTATGGGATTACCGTCTTTGTTAACAACCCGTCCTTTTATTTCGCCCGGAGGCGGTAACAAGAGTTCATTTACCTCTAGCAGATAAAGTTTTTTATCAGTGATCTTTCCATTAGGAGGGGAACCGTGTGCACTTACCTGTAAGGTGCAGGATAGCAGTGTTACAAAGGCAGTTTCATAAAGATCAGCAGGGTGCACCTGAGAATTTTGGCGCCAGTTTGGTGTTGGAAGCCGGCATTTGGAATCATACAATTAATCATTTTAAGTGATGAGATCTGTGCTACAGACAATGCAAAACGCTACTGCGGCGATGCTGTAAGCATCACCGGCGCGAACTTTAAAAGATGTTTTAAAAGGCAGGCAGCTTTAAAATAAGTGCCTGTTGGCATTAGGTTGGAAAAGTTGGTTGTTTAGTCAAAAGCAGTCGGTTTTATAG
>CAXTDO010000019.1:0-4258 GCA_964242315.1 uncultured Flavihumibacter sp. | reverse complement strand
GCAATTAAACAAAATTGTCATCTTTCGCTGCCTGAATGATTGCTTGAGCTGAGTAGTGCAGCGGCTTCGAATACAAGAGTACTTTTTAGGTGGCTTTGGGTAGGTTGGTGATGAAATTTATTTTGAGAAATGTCAACCTCACCTATAAGGTTTTGAAAACCTTATAGGTGAGGCGAGATTAATTTAAATGAGGCATACAAAATGCACGGACATTTTTTGTAGCCTGAGACATGTGAAACTTTACGGTGTCTGATTGCAGCTTAAGCAGCGTTGCTACCTGTTCGCGTTTCAGACTGCCATCTATAATTAATTTGTATACCTGCTTTTGCTGATTGGGCAACCGCTCCACTGCATTTTTCAACAATAAATTATATTCTTTTTCTATAACAATATCGGCAGTAGTATTTGTTGCGAAGGTGTGATCTTCTTCTGTAAATATGCTCACTTTGCAATTCCTTGCAATTTGTTTTAAAACTTTATAAACGTTATTGCGGGTCATAATAAAAAGATAAGCATTGAGATTGTGGATTTCATTTAAATCAGGTCTTCGCGGCCAGATTTTCAGAAATACATCCTGAACAATTTCTTCCGACAGCGAGTGAGAATGGGTAAGCTTATAAGCAAGGTTGTAGATCCTGCTTCGGTAATATCTGAAGAGGGTGGCAAAAGCTAACTCATTCCTTCTGATATAAGTAACATTAATTTTTTCTCGTTAATTCTTGATTCATTAAGCATCAGACAATCGTTGAAGTAAGAACAAGGTAACAAAAATCGTAATGTAATACAAATGAATTATTAGTATTTTAATCAATTTCCGGGAGCTTCCTGCCAATGACAAAGAGCTTATTTTCCTGTCATTCAACCGAAGCTAAATATTGCTGCATCTATCATAAAAAGATGATGCGAAAAAAGGTAACATGACGAAAACTTTAAATATTTTTAGATATAATATTTTACTATGGCCAGATTTTTCTTTTTGCTTATCCTGTCTGTATTTTGTACGCACTGCCTGAACGCACAAACCTGGCAGGAGTGGAAACTTAACAGCGACAGATTATTAAAACGATATGATATTGCAACAGCTTCCGACAACCTGGAGAAAGCTGTAAAGCTGCTGCAACAGGAGAACGGAAATCACAGCAGCGATCTTGACTCGATGATCATCCAATTGTCAGACCTGTATGTAACATGTATGAGGTATGAAAAGAGCATTCCGTTATTAAAAAAAATTATCGCTGCAAATGAAAAAGGCGGTGAAAATAAAGTGGAATACATACATGCCTTAACCAACCTTGCCGCTGCCTGTGTTTTTTATGAACAATATGACAGCGCTTACCTGTTGCTGAAAAATTCCGACAGCCTTAGAATAAAATTTCATCCCGATAACCCATTTATTCATGCAGAAAACCAAATGATTTTTGCAAGGTACTATTCGGAACTGAGCAATTTCGACAGCGCACTGGCCTGCACTACTGAAGCGGCCGGGTTATACAAATTGTTGAAAGATACACGTCTGCCTGAACTGTCGCTGGCGCTTTCAACGGCCGCCTATATCAGCATGCAAATGGGTGACTTATTTGCTGAAAACAAGTTCATTGATCAATTTAAGAACATGATCACCAGTGCGTTTCAAACCTATCATCCTCATTTCTTGGAAACGCAAATCAATTATGCTGAATGTTTGGGTATGAAGGGCCTTCCTGAAAGAGCCGATTCTCTTTACAGCGCTTTTTCTACCGTTATTTATTTGAAGCTTGGCATGGACAATCCACTGGCAATAACCTGTTTTAATAACCGGGGTTACAATTTTCTCCGGATGATTAAGACCAAAGATGCCCGGCAGCAATTTTCAAGCGCACTTTCTCAACTTAAGAAGATAGGGATGGAAACGTCTAAGATGTATTTCATAACTAAAAATAATGAAAGCCTTTCTTATATGTTTGACGGGCAATTAGAAGTCGCAGATGCCATTCTTACCATACTCATGGAAATGACAGAAAAAAAATGGGGACGGCAAAATAGTTTATATCAAACGGTAGTGTATAATAAGGCGATGAACTATTCTGCAATGGGACGGCTTGATGAAGCTGCAAGTTCATTCATCGTGGCAGGCGACATTTACAAAAACAAGCTCATAACAGACATGAGCGTGATGCCGGAAAAAGCGCAGTTGAACATGTACAATATGTCAGAAATATATTTCCAGGAAGTACCTTCTTTTTTGCATACTCACAGAACGTATTTGAAAGATTCCATACTGCTGGCTTTGTATGCTGAACAATCATTCCTCAAAGGCTTAATTTCTTATAATCAGCAAAAAGTGCTGAGTAAAGCGAGAAACAGCGGAGACACCATTTTAAGTGAGCAGTTCAAGAGATGGCTTGATAACAGGAAATTGCTTTCAGACGCTTATTCAAGAAATCAACCCAGAAGCTATACCGACAGCCTTTCGCTAGCGACCAATTTGTTGGAGCGCGGAATCTTGTCAAAGTCAAAATCTTACAAGGAAGCCCAGACTAACCTTAACACATCATATACCGCTATTTCCGAAAAGCTTAATAAAGACGAAACTGCTATCGAATTTATCAAGTACCGGTTGTTTAATGGAACGTGGACTGATAGCACATTTTATGCTGCGTTGATCATACAACCAGGCAGTAAAGCTCCTGTTTTTATTGACCTCTGCACGGAAGCGGAATTATTAAATTTGCTTCATCCATATTATTCGGATTTGCACGATAAAAATTATTTATACCGGCTATTCAAAGATCTGAAAGCCAAAAAACCGGGCCGGCGCTATGGTGTTGATTCATTATATAATATGGTATGGCATCCGCTGGAAAAATACCTGGATAATAAAAACAGGATATTTTTATCGCCAATCGGTTTGCTTAATCTGGTAGCCTTTCCCGCATTGCCTTATAAAAATAATAAGCTGCTGACAGACAGGTACGACCTGCACCGCCTCCAGCGTTTATCCGCCTTATTAAATGATGACGGCGATTCAACAAACCTTATTAAAAATATTGAACTGTGGGGTGCGATAAACTATAACAAAGGTGAAGATATCAAAGAAGACAATCCTGTTAAAAATACAACACACAAGTCAACCGACAGAGGTGGAACCGTATGGGAAGCCCTTCCATCCACAAAAACAGAAATAGCCGATATTAAAAAGATCTTTACAGAGCGTGGCAAAAATGTAAAAGTGTTTCAGGACAAGCAGGCCACAAAAGAGCGGTTTATCACTAATACCAATAGCCGCCCTTATTTGTTACATATTGCTACCCACGGCTTTTATACAAAAGACACCACTGAACAGGCAGCCACAGCGCCCGAATTCTGGTCGTACAATATAGGGAAGAGCCGCGATCCGTTGCTTCGCAGCGGCCTGGTGTTTGCAGGTGCTAACGTTGCTGCAAAAGCTGATTCATCTTTGAAGGTTAATTCTGCCATTCTTACTTCTTATGATATTGCTTCTATGAATCTTGAAAACGTGCGGCTGGCCACATTAAGTGCCTGCGAAACGGCTATGGGAGATCTGCAAAGCGGAGAAGGAGTTTTTGGATTACAACGGGCATTAAAGATAGCCGGTGTTGATAAAATGATCCTTACCTTATGGCCTGTTGATGATGAAAAAACGCAAATTTTTATGAGCCGGTTCTACAAAAAACTGGCTTCCGGCACGTCTATCACAACGGCCTTTTCAGAAACACAGCGTAGTATAAGAAAATACGACGATCCGGAATACTGGGCAGGATTTATCCTGGTGGAATAGTTTGGTTCTTAACAGCGCACCTGCGGATTTGATAATGTCTGAACTGTGATTAGGGTGATTTAATGATGAACTATGATTGCTTTCTAAAATCATAGTTCATCATTAAATCACCCTAATCACGGTTCAGACATTCTGCGCAAGCACTTTATGGAAACCGTCAACTTTAAATAAGTCCCTGATCTCTTAAGAATTTAGCCAGTATTTTTATGTTTTCAAAGCGCATGTGAAAAATGTCCAGGGCTTTAAGTATGATTCGTTTTTTATGGGTGGTGATGGTGCTGTCTTTAATTTTAAACGCCTTTGCTATTTCTGCAACAGCAATATCAGGGTGGTAGGCAAATTTACGTAATATTCTGAGCTCCTGGAAGCTGAAGAAGTTGCCTTTTTGAAAAGCCAGTCTTGTTCTCTGTAGCACATCATCCCACCAGGGCAGTTTACCGCCGTTTTCATCGGCACTTGCAATCTTGTATGCCTCATCAT